>NZ_JBSQYS010000008.1:0-145372 GCF_055140945.1 Sunxiuqinia sp. | reverse complement strand
CAGGGGGAAGCCAATACCGACAACCCCGGCAGTTACACGAATATGCTCTCTGTAATGGTAGAAAGCTGGAGAAAAGGGTTTCAGTGCGATTTTACATTCTGCTTTGCTCAGATTGCTCCGCTTGCTGGCTATGAGCCGGAAGCCGGCGTAAAAGTGCGCGATGCTCAGCGTCGGGCTTTGTCGATTCCGAATTCTGGAATGATTGTGCTTAGTGACATTGGTGACACGACAGATATTCATCCGAAGAACAAAATTCCTGCGGGGCAACGTTTTGCTGATTTAGTTCTCAATAAAACTTATGGGATGAAAGAGTTTCCGGCTTCTGGTCCGCTTTTTTCTGATTACAGAGTGGATGGAAAAAAAGTAATTGTATCATTTGACTATAATAATGGGTTGTATATCAACGGTAAAGAACTTACTCTTTTTGAGTTAGCTGGAGTTGATGGGGTGTGGTATCCGGCAAAGGCTGCGATTAAGAAAAACCAGGTGATTGTTTCCTCTTCGGAAGTAAAAGAACCTGTTGATGTCCGCTATGCCTGGAGCAATCCGGCAACCCCCAAATTGTTTAACTCGTGGGGATTACCTACTTCGTGTTTTACTTCGAAGTAAACTGCAATTCGAGATGTTTTTTTTCAAGTTAAATACGACAGATGCCGAATTAGTTAATTATAATAAGATGATGAGAACCATTTATTTAAAACATAGTTTTCGCTTGCTGTTAGGTCTTTGTATGGTTGTAGTTAGCTTTCAGCTGTTTGCAAAATGCACTAGCCCGGCAGAGGAGGTAAGGTTGTTTGCTGCCGATAATTCAGCGATTCAATATGTCGGACGTGTCGATTTTTCAGATCCCGCACTTCCTCGATTTTGGTCTCCCGGAGTTTATATTGAGGCTTATTTTGAAGGTGATTCTTGTCAGCTTATTCTCAATGATGAAATGCTTTGGGGCAAGCACAATTACGTTTCGGTTGTGTTGGATGGTCAGCCGGCAAAGCGAATTATGCTCACGGGAAAGGTCAATGTGCTCGACTTTAGTGAAAATTTGGATCGTGGTAAGCATCGGATTACAATCTGTAAATCTACCGAATCGGGAATCGGTTATCTTGAGTTTGTTGGACTGCGATGCCAGAAGCTGTTGAAGCCAGAGCCGAAGCCGTTACGAAAAATAGAGTTTTACGGTAATTCAATTACTTGCGGAACCGGAAGCGATACATCGATCGTTCCGTGCGGAGCTGGCGAGTGGCACGATCAGCACAATGCCTACATGAGTTATGGACCCGTTACTGCCCGCTCGTTAAATGCTCAATGGATGTTGACTGCGGTGTCGGGAATTGGCTTGGTGCACAGTTGTTGCGATATGGATATCGTTATGCTGCAGGTGTATGATAAGGTAAATTTGAGGGAGAATAAATTAGGATGGGACTTCTCGAGCTATCAGCCAGATGTGGTGACAATTGCTCTGGGGCAAAATGATGGTATTCAGGATTCGATATTATTTTGTTCAAGCTACGTTAAGTTTATCCACCGTTTGCGCACGAAATATCCGTCGGCTACCATTGTCTGTCTGTCCAGTCCAATGGCAGACGAGGAATTGGTTTTCGTATTGAAAAAATATATTGTCTCGGTAGTTGAAGCTATTAACCAATCAGACGATTCGAATGTGCATTCCTTCTTTTTCTCGAAAAGCTACAACAATGGTTGTGATTACCACCCTGATTTGAAACAACACGCAGAAATCGCGGAAGAATTAACCCGTTTTATTCGGCAGTTGAAGGGTTGGTAGTCAACATAGTTTACCTTTCGGTGTGTTTTTTTGTAGGGAATTGGTGTAATTTTTTTGCTATTTTTACCTCAACTTAAAACAATTAAAACTAAAAGAACTATGAAGGATCGTAGAGAATTCCTTAAAATTTCGGCTTTAGGATCACTGGGTGTGGTGTTGCTAAGCTCATGCGGCGGAGCGGCTGCTGGCGACGTTGATCGCAAAAAATATGGCGTTGGCTTGCAGTTGTATACCATTCGTGATGCCATGAATGCAGACCTGAAGGGGTCATTAAAAAAGCTTTCGGATTTGGGCTACAAGAATGTTGAACTTGCCGGCTATTCCGGTGGAAATTTTTACGGTTTAAAACCAAACGAGTTTAAAAAGATCATCGATGATTTGGATATGGAAATTATTAGCAGTCACACCATGGTTGAAGCTGCAGGTGTGACACTTGACAATGCTAAGATAATGGCCGATTCTCATGCCGAAATTGGCGTGAAATATTGTATTCAGCCCTGGGTTAATGCAGAGGATCGACAAATTGAGACTTACAAGCGAATGATTGGTGACTGGAACAAAGTTGGTGAAATCATGAAAGATGCCGGTATTCAATTCGGCTATCATAATCACAACTTCGAGTTTAAAAATATTGATGGAGTTGTTCCTTATTACGATGTATTTATTCCGGAAATGGACAAGGACCTGATTACATTGGAACTGGATTTATTTTGGGCATCAAAAGCCGGGCAAGATCCGGTTGAAATGTTTGAAAAGTATCCCGGGCGTTTCCAATTGCTACACCTGAAAGATATGAAAACACATGAAGACCCGTTTTTTGAAGTGGAAAAGGAAGACATTACAAATGTGGGTGATGGAGTGATTGACTTTAAACGCATTCTGGCTGCCAAAGAAACTGCCGGAGTGAAATACACCTTTGTTGAAGATGATAACCAGGGGAATGGAAAACCGTTCGAGGGTGTGGGTGCAAGCATTGAAAACCTAACGACTGATATTTTAGTTTAAAACAACAATTTATCAATCTGCCATTCATTCAGATTTTGGAATGGTATATTTGAACGAATAAAAGACGTCTTTCGAAAAAGAAAGGCGTTTTTTGTTTTATAGCAAGAATGGGTAGATGAGTGTTTCGCTCCATTCGATATTGAATAAATTTTGCGAAGTTTGTAGCACGATGTCAGATCAACTGTTTGCCGATGTAATATTGCCACTGCCTTTGCGCGATAAATTTACGTATCGCGTTGCCCCCCATTTTGAACCTTCCATAAAAGTAGGAGTTCGGGTTGTGGTGCAATTTGGAGCGCGCAAGTTTTATTCGGCCTTGGTCTATCGCTTGCATCAGGACGAGCCGACGGGCGATTTTGAGATCAAGGAGATTGATGCCATTCTGGATCGTGAGCCAATTGTGAATCAGGCTCAAATAATTGCCTGGGAATGGATTACTAATTATTACTGTTGCTCGCTCGGAGAGGTTTTCAAGGCAGCTTTGCCATCGGCGTTAAAGATGGAAAGTCATTCCAATATCTGTTTCAACCCAAATTACGAAATGGATGGAGAGCTGACAGGTGAGGAGGAAGCTTTGTTGCTGATGCTACAGGGGCGGGGACAAGCCAATATCAAGGAGGTCAATCAGTTTTTGGGTAAAAAGTCTTCGTATGCAACGCTGAAAGTTTTGTTGGAAAAGAATGCTATTCTGATTGAAGAAAAAATGAAGGATAGTTACAAGCCAAAAACCGTGAGCTTTGTGAAGCTTTGTGAAGCGATCAAAGCTCCGGCGGACATCGCCAATGCGCTTGAGCAAGTAAAACGAGCTAAAAAGCAAACGGAATTGCTTGAATTCTTTTTTAATGAAGCGGTTTATGCAAGCGAATCAGAAAGTCGTATTGCTCGAAAAGAATTGCTCGAACAAAGTGGCGTTTCCGATGCGGTTTTAAGAGCAGTTGTGGACAAGGGAATTCTTGAAATTGAAGATGTCGAAATTGGCCGACTGGTGATGGATCACGATGAGGAACAATATCTGTTTGATTTGAACGATGCCCAGGAGGTAGCACTAGATCAGTTGAACGCTGAGTTTAAAACCAATCGTCCGGTATTGTTGCATGGCGTGACATCGAGTGGGAAAACGGAGATTTATATCAAGCTAATTGAAGACGTTTTGGCACGAGGGGAGCAGGTGTTGTATCTGGTCCCTGAAATTGGCCTGACCTCTCAATTGATAAATCGACTAAAAAGAGCTTTTGGAGATCGCGCCGGCATTTACCATTCGAAGTTTAATGATGCTGAACGTGTTGAGATTTGGTTTAATATTTTACAGGAAAGAGAAGACTCTTACCAGGTGGTTTTGGGCGCACGCTCGTCTGTTTTTCTTCCATTTAAAAAGCTGGGGTTGATTATTGTAGATGAAGAGCATGAGAATAGTTACAAGCAATTTGATCCGGCTCCGCGATACAATGCCCGCGACATGGCTGTTGTTTTGGGGCAGATTCATCAAGCTCCGGTTTTGCTGGGTACTGCCACTCCTTCTTTCGAAAGTTATTTCAATGCCAAGCTAAATAAATATGCCCTGGTTGAACTGAAAGAACGCTTCAAGGGAATTGAAATGCCGGAAATTGAAGTGGCCGACATTCGAAAAGCAACCCGACAAAGGCAAATGAAATCGCTGCTTACTCCGGCCTTGTATGAAGAAGTGAAATTAGCCTTGGAGAAAAAAGAGCAGGTAATTCTTTTTCAGAATAGACGCGGGTTTGCTCCATACATCCAATGCACAACATGTGGATGGATTCCGAAGTGTAAAAACTGCGATGTGAGTTTAACTTACCACAAATACCGGTCGAGTTTGGTTTGTCATTACTGTGGACACACGACCGGGCTGTCAGCCAATTGCGGCGAGTGCCACTCTGACGATATTAAAACCAAGGGCTATGGCACCGAGCAGATCGAGGAAGAACTTGGGCTGCTGTTTCCCGACGCCCAAATTGCGCGGATGGATTTGGATACAACACGGGCGAAAAACTCGTTCGATCAACTGATTTATCGCTTCGAAAACCGACAGATTGATATTCTGGTTGGCACACAGATGGTAACAAAAGGATTGGATTTTGAACATGTGCGGGTTGTAGGTATTCTCAATGCCGATCAGTTGTTGAATTACCCCGACTTTCGATCGTTTGAGCGTTCGTTCCAGCTAATGACTCAGGTGAGTGGCCGGGCCGGACGTAAAAATAAACGTGGGAAAGTGGTTATTCAAACGTCGCAAGCAAACCACGATGTGCTGAAAGAAGTGGCATCAAATAACTTCGAGCAGCTGTTCAATCGTCAGATGCTTGAACGGAAGCTATTTCGGTATCCGCCTTACTTCCGATTGATAAAAGTAGTGGTGAAGCATAAAAATCGCGAACGGCTTGATCGGGGAGCCGATCAGTTGGCTTCGTTGTTTCGAAAGCAGTTTAAAAATCAGGTGCTGGGGCCCGAATACCCGGTTGTCGGACGAGTGCAAAATTGGTATCAAAAAGAAATCTGGCTGAAACTGGATAAAAACAAACAGCTCCCGGAAGCTAAAAAACGGATCATGGAAATGGTTGATCAAATTAAATCGCTTCCAAATAACACCGGACTAATTATTTATGCCGATGTCGATCCGATGTAACAGATTCAGATCTCAAAATCCAAACTTCAACTGTCTACTTCAACCAAAGATCCAAGCCTTGATTCGAACGATCAATGACCATTTTTATAATGACGAATTTTCTTTTCTTTTTGAAGTAAAATTTCAACATCAAGCTGAGATATAATTTTTGACACATCCTTTTTTTGCTACTTTTGTACGTCTTTAAATGATTTATTGAACGTGGAGAAACTAAAGGTTGAAGAGGTTTTTAAGAAGTTTTCAAACATTCGGGCACTCGTAGTCGGTGATGCAATGGTTGATTCATATATGTGGGGAGTTGTCGATCGTATTTCATCTGAAGCACCCATTCCCATTGTAACAATCAGTCGGCAAGAAAACCGATTGGGGGGAGCTGCCAACGTGTCTCTTAATTTACAGGCATTAGGAGCAACTCCGGTGTTGGTTTCTATGGTTGGGAACGATACGAAAGGCGATATTTTTATGCAGCTACTTGAAAAACGGAATCTCTCTGATGCCGGCATCCTGCGTTCAGACAGCCGTGAAACAACTGTTAAGACAAGAATATTGAGTGGCTCTCAGCAGGTTGTTCGTGTTGATGAGGAGACTGCCGCATTAATATCAGCAAAAGAGGAGGATGTTGTTTTTCAGCGAATTGAAACCTTGATTGAACAACAGGATTTTGAGATCGTGATCTTTGTCGATTACGACAAAGGAATTATCACCCAGTCGCTAATTGACAGGGTGACCACACTCGCCAAATCTAAAGGAATTCTTATTGCTGTTGATCCTAAAAAACGCAATTTTAATAATTATGCTGAAGCAAACCTGTTTAAGCCTAATTTTAAAGAGTTTAAAGAAGGATTAAAGCTAAACGTTGATAAGCGGGATTTTCAGTCGATATTGGAAGCTGCAGATCAGTTTAAAAAGGAAAAGAAGCTGGAGATCATCTTTATTACACTGTCCGAATTGGGGGTGATTATTAGTAATGGGGTTGAGCAAAATCATTTTCCTGCTCAAATTCGGGACATCGCTGATGTGTCTGGTGCCGGCGATACGGTAATTGCAGTTGCCAGCCTTTGTCTGGCTGCCGGTTTACCCACCAAGTTTATGGCTCAACTTTCGAATTTGGCCGGAGGCTTGGTTTGTGAAAAATCAGGCGTTGTTCCGATTGATAGTGAGCAGCTTAGGGTAGAGGCCAGAAAGATTAAGATTTCAAAATAATCTGAATTTTCTTAGCATCAGAGCGTTACGGCAGATCTCAATTTAATCTCATGAATCTTCCATCATTTTATCGATAAAATATTAACTTTGGAATTCAGCCAAAATCAGGAAAAACTATGGGAAAAGTAATTGCTTTTGCAAATCAAAAAGGAGGCGTTGGAAAAACAACATCGGCTATTAATTTAGCTGCAAGTTTAGCTGTGCTTGAAAGTAAGGTTTTAGTTATTGACGCTGATCCGCAAGCGAATGCGACTTCTGGAATTGGATTTGACGTTCGAAATGTGAAAACAAGCATTTACGAATGTATTATTGACGATATCGACCCCAGAAAAATTATTCTGAATTCGGAGATAGAGGGTTTGGATCTTATTCCGTCTCATATTGATTTGGTTGGTGCCGAGATTGAAATGCTGAACTTACCCAACAGGGAGAAAGTGATGAAAGTGGTGATTGAAAAAATCAGGGACGATTACGATTTTATTTTTATCGATTGCTCTCCGTCACTTGGATTGATTACCGTTAATTCATTAACAGCAGCTGACTCAATTATCATTCCGGTTCAATGTGAATATTTTGCACTGGAAGGTTTGGGTAAATTGTTAAACACAATTAAAATCATCCAAACCCGTTTAAATCCTGACTTGGAAATTGAAGGTTTTCTGCTGACGATGTACGATAGCAGGCTGAACTTGTCGAATCAGGTGTTGGAAGAGGTGCGAACTCATTTTGGTGAAATGGTTTTTGAAGCCACAATTTCAAGAAATATTAAGTTGAGCGAGGCACCAAGTTACGGCAAGCCTGTTGTTTTATACGATGCGAGTTCTCGGGGTGCCGAGAATTATATGGATTTGGCAAGAGAGATTTTACAAAAGAATGATTTGACGAAAATCAGAAATTCGGAAAAAATAATTGAATAAATAAATTCGAGTAATAATGGCTAAACGAAATGCATTGGGAAGAGGACTTGGCGCCTTGATTGATGATGCGGATAAGAATAGGGATGAGAATTCTTCGATCAGCGAAATTGCAATTGAAGAGATTGAGGCCAATCCATTTCAACCTCGAACAACATTTGACGAGGAAGCATTGAAAGAGTTAGCGGCTTCAATCAAAGAAATTGGCATTATTCAACCCATTACTTTACGAAAAGTTGGAGACCACAAATACCAGATCATTGCCGGAGAGCGCCGGTTCAGAGCTTCGAAAATAGCCGGACTTAAAACAGTTACGGCCTATGTTCGGATGGCCGAAGATGAGGGTATGCTGGAAATGGCTCTGGTTGAAAATATTCAACGAGAAGATCTGGATGCCATTGAAATCGCAATTTCTTATCAGCGATTACTCGAAGAGTGTAAGTTGACACAGGAGAGCCTGAGTGATCGGGTCGGAAAGAAACGGTCTACCGTGTCTAATTACTTGAGACTGTTGAGATTGCCCGCCTTGATTCAGAAAGGAATTGTTGATAAAACGATTTCGATGGGACATGCTCGGGCACTGGTTAATGTTAAAAGTCCTGAAGATCAATTAGCGATATACGAAGAGATTTTAAAGAATGATTACTCTGTTCGGAAAGTGGAAGAATTAGTCCGACTGTTAAACTCGCCTGCAGAAAAGCCAAAATCATCAGCTCCAAAACAAAGGCATCCCGAAGAATATGGAGAGCTGAAAGAGCATTTAAGTCGGTTTTTTAAGACCGATGTTGATTTTTCACTCAACAATAAAGGGAAAGGAAAGATCGTTATTCCGTTTGGTTCATCGAAGGATTTGGAACGAATTATCGGAATTCTGGATAAACTAAATGGCTAATTCGATTTCAAAAAGAATAACATTGAATTATATAAAGAAAGCCGTACTGTTAATCCTGTTTATAACAACAGGGTTTATTGCATCAGCACAAAAGATAGTCGCTGCTGATAGTGTTTCAGTTGCTATAGAGAAAAAGCATTCGCCACGTAAGGCGACAATTTACTCAGCTGTTTTGCCGGGCTTGGGGCAAATTTACAACAAGAAATACTGGAAGGTGCCCCTAATCTATATTGGGTTTGGCGCTTTTGCTTACTTTATCGATTGGAATAATGATCAATATCAACTTTACCGGCAAGCATATGCTGATATTGTTGACAATGATCCATTCACCGATTCATATGAGCAATTTAACGAAGATGGACGTTGGGATAATCAAAGATCGCAATTTACTACCAGGCTAAAAAATGCGAAAGATGTTTCCCGTAGAAACCGGGATCTGGTTGTTATTTCAACGGTGGCTTTTTATGCCTTAAACATTATTGACGCAAGTGTGGATGCACATTTTTTTAATTTTGATATAAGTGATGACTTAACCTTGAACTGGACGCCAGGACCATTGTATAGTTATCATCAGAAAGTAGTAGGAATTCATTGTAGGATAAGATTTTAGAGGGGATATGAAAAAGGGATTAGGAATACTCGTAGTTTTAGTAAGTTTTACGGTTCAAAATGTTTGTGCGAAAAAGACAGACAAAGAAGCAATTAAAAGGGTAAAAACGATTGAGGTCGTTGCCCTGGATAGTGTACAGGGATATCAGAAAAAATATGTTACTCCGGATGAAAATCTAAACGATATTTTTGCTGAAAAGATAGATAGCCTGGTGAATTCCTGGTATATGCGAAACGTATTTGATAGGCCCGAAAGAATAGAGAATCAAGATAGCGTTCCTGTTGTTTCACTGCCTGATTCTGTTTATATCGAGCGGTTACAAGCCATTGATTCCTATGTTGATCTGTCATTCAACAAAACCGTTAAGAATTTTATTGAGCTTTATACCCAGCGTCGGCGTGATCAGGTTGAAATGATGCTTGGACTAGCCAGTTATTATTTCCCAATTTTTGAAGAGGAATTGGATCGGCTTGATATGCCCATGGAGCTCAAATATATGGCTATTATTGAATCGGCTTTAAATCCCGCTGCCCGATCAAGAGCCAATGCCGTTGGTTTGTGGCAGTTTATGTACGGAACCGGGAAAATGTATAAGCTGGAAATCGGCACTTTTGTTGATGAACGTCGTGATCCGGTAAAATCCACCAAAGCCGCGGCACGTTACCTCAATGATTTGTATCGGATTTATAAAAACTGGCATTTGGTTATCGCAGCCTACAACTGTGGCCCCGGAAATGTCAATAAAGCAATCCGGCGTTCGGGGGGTGCCCGGGATTATTGGTCGATCTATTATCGATTGCCGCGCGAAACCAGAGGTTATGTGCCTGCTTTTATTGCTGCAGCCTACGTAATGACGAATTACGAGAAGCATAATTTGCAACCTCGTTATCCTGATTTTCCAATTGTTGCTGATACCATGATGGTTAATAGTTACCTTCATTTTAAACAAGTAGCTGAAATAACACAAGTGCCGATTGAAGCACTTCGGGCATTAAATCCTCAATATCGCATGGATATTATCCCGGCAAAGGCCGATAAACCTTATGTGTTGAAAATACCAATTGAATCGGTTGCTGATTTTATTGATAACGAAGAGGAAATTTACGCGTTTAAACGGGATGAATTCTTCCCCAATAACTCAATTATCAACCCTAAAAGCCGGAGCACGTATTACCCAACCGATATTAAAGGAAAGGATAAGGTGATTTACACCGTGAAGTCGGGAGATAATTTAGGCTTCATTTCAGAGTGGTATCATGTTGGATTATCTGATTTGCGCTATTGGAATAATATTCATCGCAACCTCATTCGTGTTGGACAAAAGCTTTCCATCTATGTTCCGGCAGGACAGGCTGATTTTTATGCCGATGTAAACCGGATGAGTTTTTCGGATAAACAAGCTTTTAAAAAGAAAACACCTGTAACGAGTGCTGGAGCATCAAGTCAGCAAATAACGAAGAGCGGTGAATTTGTTTACTACACTGTTCGCCGCGGCGAAAACTTATGGTCTATTGCCCGTAAATTCCCTGGAGTGTCCAATAATGATATTATACGATGGAATGATATCAACAATGGGAAAAAGATCTTTCCGGGACAAAAATTAAAGATTAAGCCCCGCTCGTAAGAGAGCGAGTGGCTTATTTGCAGATCCACGATTTTAGCTTTACTTTTATTCGGAAGCTAAAATCGGAACATGACACCTGCAAAGGAATTCTTTTATTTTTTTGTTACACTACTTCTTTTTTCGGCTCTTCTTTTAATCTGGGAAGGTGATGTAAGTGCACCAGGCGTTTCGTCAATGACTGAAGAATCAAACGTTGATTCAATTGATTCTTCAAATTATGTTGTAAATAGCCCAAGAGTAGAAATAGCCGGAATTGTTGAGGACTCAATTTCAACGATATCAGAAAACGAAGAAACTGCTGATAAGTCAATTCAATTATTTCACTCAACTCCTTTGATTTTTGCCGAAGATGACTCCCTGAGGTTTCAGCTGTTGTCGAGGAAACTAAGTGCTGAAAATCGTTCAGTTTTGCCCGTTCGGATTGTTTATTTTGGCGATTCGCAAATCGAAAATGATCGTATAACTTCTGCTTTGAGGAAAATACTTCAGCTGGAGTATGGGGGCAAAGGTCCCGGTTTTATTCCGTTGGATGAGTATTACAATACCCAGCATCAACTATTGGTTGAAGTTTCAAAAGCTTGGGATGTTAGAACCTTTCGAGATAGGGACTTTAAAAATGAAAGCCTGCTATTTAAGAATGCGATTTTAACTGCGGAGAATGCCGAAGGGTGGTTTCGTATAAGACGCATCAAACGGTTACAACCGCAGAAGGACTACCAACTTGTGAAACTTTACTACTCAGCAAAAGATACTTGTTATGTAACCGTAAAACAGGGGCGCAGGGAAATCTATTCAGGAAACCTCAATCCGAAAGACAAGATATCTACTTTAGATTTTCAGTTCAACCACACCCCGGACGATATTCGTTTTGATTTTACAGCAACTGATACCTTTAATGTTGCCGGGCTTTCGCTTGAATCTAGAGGTGGTGTTTTTGTTGATAATGTCGCTTTAAGGGGCTTGTCTTATCCGCCTTTCGAAACGTCGGATCAAGAGTCAATCAAACAAATGTTAGACCAAGTGAACGTGGGGCTGTTTGTGCTGCATTTTGGAGTAAACGTTGTGCCATATACTTCCAAAAACGATTATTTGCATTTCCGTATTCATCTTCAGCGGCAAATCTCATTTTTAAAATTGATCCGGCCCGAGGTTCCAATTTTGATCATTGGCGTGTCAGATATGGCTCAAAAGGAAGCCGGACAGTTTATAACCTATCCAACGATTGCTGCAATTAAGCAAATTCAGTTTAAAATGGCGATGCAAAATCATGCGGCTTTTTGGGATCTGCAATCTTTTATGGGCGGTGAAGGCTCGATGAAACGCTGGGTAGAAGCTACTCCTGCATTGGGACGGAAAGACTACATTCATTTTTCGAGGCGGGGAGCTGATTTAGTGGGAACGGAATTGGGGAAAACGATATTACAGGAACTTAAGGGAAGTGAAGATTCTTTATGATTGAGCGGATTAAATATATCGTTGGAAATATCTGGCAATACAGGCCGGATGAACCGCTATTTTATACCGGAATTGCCTTTTGGATTGCGTTTACCTTGGTGCTTGCCGTTTACACATTCGTATACAAAAAAAACCAAATTCGGAATAGTTATTTGTTGCTGGTAAGCTGGTTCTTTTATTTCCAAATGAGCGGCGCATTTTTATCATTACTGATTTTTTCATGTGCCATGAATTATGGATTTGGTTTGCTCATTCACAAACAAAGGTGGAAACAGGTTTGGTTAGGAATTGCAATTGGATTGAACTTACTGATTTTAGGATACTTTAAATATGCCTATTTCTTTCTGGACAATGTAAATCTGTTTTTTGAAACCAATTTTAAGGTTTTCAACTGGATTGGGTGGTTGATTAACCAGCTTGCTCATGATGTGGTCGATGTTAATTCCATTTTGTTACCAATTGGAATTTCATTTTACACCTTTCAGGCAATTAGCTATTTGGTCGATGTTTATAGAGCTGACGCAGAGGTGGTCAAAAATCCGTTGGATTTCAGCTTTTATCTCAGTTTTTTTCCGCAGTTGGTTGCCGGACCAATTGTTCGCGCATCTTCATTTATTCCTCAGTTGTACCAGCGGTTCCGGCTGAAGAAAGAGGAATTCAGCCATTCCGTTTTCCTGATCGTGAAAGGTCTGTTTAAGAAATTAGTTATCGCCGATTTTTTGGCCTTAAACTTTATCGATCGGGTTTTTGAAGCGCCTTTGGCTTATTCGGGATTGGAAAATTTATTATCAGTCTATGCCTATTCCATTCAAATTTACTGCGATTTCTCGGGCTATACCGATATTGCGATTGGGCTGGCATTACTGTTGGGATATAAAATCCCGGTCAATTTCAATGCGCCGTATCAGGCATACTCCTTAACCGATTTTTGGCGTCGTTGGCATATTTCGTTGTCGCTTTGGTTGCGCGATTATCTGTACATACCCCTCGGTGGAAATAGAAAAGGCTCTGCCCGAATGTATATTAATCTTTTAATTACAATGATTTTGGGCGGATTGTGGCATGGTGCTAATATCCGATTTTTGATTTGGGGAGCTATTCACGGGGCTGGGCTGGTGGTGGAAAAATTCATTCGGCGAATCTTTTCACTTCAAACTAAGCCAAAGAAATGGAAGCGGTTGTTTTCTGTTTTTATGACATTTCAGGTAGTAAGTATAGCCTGGATATTTTTCCGAGCTCGCGATTACAGTATTGTGCAACAGCTGTTTTACCAGATTCGCCATCACTTTATACCCCGCGATTTGGTGGGAGGTTGGGCGAGTTATCATTGGGTGATTTTTGTTTTTATTATTGGCCTGGTTACTATTTGGTTTCCTGACCCGCTCAAAGAGAGAATGCGAGGCAAGTTTATTCGGTTGCCCAGCTGGGTTCAAATTCCGGTAATACTTATTGCTTTGTTTTTAATCACCTTAGTTGCACATTCAACTTTGCAACCTTTTATTTAC
Source organism: Sunxiuqinia sp. (assembly GCF_055140945.1). Taxonomy (NCBI): domain Bacteria; kingdom Pseudomonadati; phylum Bacteroidota; class Bacteroidia; order Marinilabiliales; family Prolixibacteraceae; genus Sunxiuqinia; species Sunxiuqinia sp. Next base: position 131,743 of record NZ_JBSQYS010000008.1, on the reverse strand, counting down.
TTCAGATTCTAGTATGTTCTTGTTTTTAATAATGACTGAAATCCTTTGACGGGTAACTTTAGCTATTTTTGTTCGTTGAGAACAAAGCCGTTAATAAAATTGTCTTATATTTGATTTCAATTTTAAATAAAGATTTTAGTCTGTTGGTATAAAATTGCCCTGAATGAGATTGTTTTTACTGCTAATTGCGCTTTTCATTGTTACTTCAAACTCTATTCATGCTCAGATTGAGAGCCCGGAAAAGGTGGAAGTTGATATCACGTATATCGCTAATTCCGGATTTTTGATTCAAGTGAATGATAAGAAGGTATTGGTTGATGCGCTTTTTAAGGATATTGAAAGTGAGTATTACGATAGCCCATCGAAGCAATTGACCCAAAAAATCATTAATGGAGAAAGCCCGTTTGAAGGGATTAATCTGATTGCTTCGACTCACGAACATGTTGATAATTTTGACAATAATATTACTGCAGCGGTTTTAGCAAGTCACTCGGAAGCTAAGTTTGTTAGTTGTGCAAAAACTGTTGAGCAGGTCGAAAATACAAGTCAGTACCAACAAATAAGAAATCAGTTAGTTGAAATTACGCCCGAACAATTAACTCATGTTGATACAATTGTTAATGGAATTGATGTACGGGTTTATCGAATTAATCATGGACCTTATTACATTGAGGATCCTTTAACAGGCCGTAAAACAGATATATACCGATTTGCAGAACACCTCGGTTTTCGGTTTACAATTGATGGGGTTAGTTTTTTCCATTGTGGTGACAGTAATTCGAATGCGTTGGATGAATACCACAGGCTGCGGTTGGACAATGAGAATCTTGATTTTGCCTTTCTTGGGCGCGGCTTTTTATATCAGCCACAAGGGCAGGGCGTTGCAATTATGAAAAAGTATATTCAAGCAAAGCACTACATCATCATGCAAATTCAGCATGAAGACAATGAATATTACAAAGAAGTAGCAGATGCGGTAAAACCGGGTATTCCCAGTGTGAAGGTTTTTGAAAGAGAAATGGAAACCAAAACATATGAGATTGACTTAAAGCCCCAAATGCTTTCCAACCAATAAGTTTTTTGTTTGATCAAAGTCAGGTTTAGCGACCTTTGAAGATTCTGCCAGCTTCAAATTTTCCACCACCAAATACCAATATTGTCACGAAGATCACCAGATAGAGCAATGCAAGCTCTTTACGCTGGAACGGATCGTTTCCATGAATTTGAAAAGCAGCAATGCTCATGGTAGCAATAAGTGGAATTACTGACAGGCGAGTACCAATTCCAAAAATTAAGAGTACCGAACAAAGAAATTCGGCAAATACTGCGAGAATCAATGAAATCGTTGATCCTAATCCAAAGAGATCAGCAAATTGTGTATTTCCCTCTATCAGTTTCAAAAATTTAGGAATTCCATGGGTTAGCATGAACCCTCCTGCTGAAACTCTTAATAGAAGTAACCAAATATTTGTTAGTGCATCATTTGTCCTTGGTCCAAGTAATTTTGCCATCTTAATTTATTTTCGTGTTCAAAAAAAGTATTGGTAAAACCAACGTGCAAATTATAGAAATAGTTTATGGTATGCCCTATATTTTTACTTTCACACGCTAAAATAACATTTTGGTCATTCCTGATGATATGGAAAGTATCATCCTGCTGTTTTAGATTAATGCATGAAGCCGACTTCAACTACTAATTTTTACAATTTGTCAGATTTTTGCTTTCAATTTAATTTTTCCATTAGAAATAAATTCCTACATTTGCTCCATTAACAAAAGAAAAATGAAAATCCAGGCTATCGTACTTAACGTCATTATTCTTCTCGTCGTGGTCATTTCGCAAGCGAAGTGAGGATGTTGTATGTTGGTATAAACCGATAGCCATTCTCATAAGGGGGAATGGCTTTTTTCATTTATAGACTTTATTTTATGAGACATTTTACAACAATTCATCTGGTTCTTCTAGTCGTCATTCTTGGGTTTCGCTAAGAAAGGCTTGGAATTGTTGAATAAATAATATACGAAAGCCTTTCTCACACGAGAAAGGCTTTTTTAAGAATTAAAAAATTGAAGGAAATGCAGAAAAAGTTAAGATCAGCAACAACAACGGAAGGGCGAAAAATGGCAGGGGCGAGAAGCCTCTGGAGAGCCAATGGTGTGAAAGAAGAACAATTTGGTAAGCCAATGATTGCGATTGTTAATTCATTTACTCAATTCGTTCCGGGACACGTCCACTTGCATCATATCGGTCAGGAAATTAAAGCAATGATCGAAAAAAGAGGCTGCTTTGCGGCTGAGTTTAATACGATTGCCATTGACGATGGAATTGCTATGGGGCACGATGGTATGCTTTATTCGCTTCCATCGCGCGATATAATTGCCGATAGTGTAGAATACATGTGCAATGGTCATAAGGTGGATGCGATGGTCTGCATTTCAAACTGCGATAAAATTACACCCGGAATGATGATGGCAGCCATGCGATTAAATATTCCTGCAATTTTTGTTTCTGGTGGTCCAATGGAAGCCGGAAAGATTGATGAAAAATCATACGACTTGGTTGATGCCATGGTTATGGCTGCTGATGATTCCTATTCAGACGAAACGATTTTGCGGGTGGAACAAGAGGCATGTCCTACTTGTGGTTCGTGTTCAGGAATGTTTACTGCTAATTCGATGAACTGTTTGGCTGAGGCATTAGGCTTGGCTTTGCCGGGTAATGGTACTATTGTAGCCACACATATGAATCGTAAAAGGTTATTCGAGGAAGCAGCTAACCGTATTGTCGACATCACTTACGATCATTATCAAAATGGAAACGAGAAAGTAACTCCTCGGGGCATTGCTACCCGTGCTGTTTTTGACAATGCGATGAAGCTTGACATTGCCATGGGAGGATCCACCAATACCGTACTACATATTTTGGCCATTGCCCGTGAGGCAGGGGTTGATTTTACAATGGAGGATATTGACCAGCTTTCGCGCAATACTCCAAACCTTTGTAAGGTTGCTCCAAACTCCGATTATCATATTGAAGACGTAAACCGTGCCGGAGGTATTCTGGGAATTTTGGCAGAGATGGATCGTGCCAAATTATTGGATACTTCCGTATCTCGGGTTGATGGCAATACATTGGCAGAAGCCATTAAAAAGTTTGACTTAAAAAGCAAAGATGTTGCAGAGATTGCAATAAAGAAATATAAATCAGCTCCCGGCGGAGTGCGTAACAATGTAATGGGATCGCAGGAAAGCTATTATAAAGAGCTGGATGTTGACCGGGAGAACGGATGTATTCGGAATTTTGAACATGCGTATAGTAAAGATGGAGGACTAGCCGTATTGTATGGAAATATTGCCAGAAACGGATGTATTATCAAAACAGCGGGCGTCGATCCGTCAGTCCACAATTTTAAAGGAACAGCCAAGGTATTCCAATCGCAGGACGATGCCGTGAATGGAATTCTTGGCGACTCTGTCCAGGCAGGTGATGTTGTTGTTATTCGCTACGAAGGGCCCAAAGGAGGTCCCGGAATGCAGGAGATGCTATATCCAACTTCGTATATCAAGTCGATGAGGCTGGATAAAGCCTGTGCATTAATTACCGATGGACGATTTTCAGGAGGTACATCCGGACTGTCAATCGGACATGTTTCTCCCGAAGCGGCCCGCGGTGGCGAAATCGCTTTAATTAAGAATGGAGATTTAATTGAAATCAGTATTTCGGAACGGAAAATTAACCTACTGATTTCGGATGAAGAAATGAATAAAAGAAAGGCAGAAGAAGAAGCAAAAGGAAAGGACGCATACACTCCTGTTGGAAGAAACAGGGTTGTAAGTAGGGCGTTGAAAGCTTATGCTAGTTTGGTTTCCTCTGCCGATCAAGGTGCGATACGATTAATAGATTAAGAAACAAAAAAACAGATTTATATGGCTACAAAGAGAATTACTGGTTCACAAGCCGTTATTCTTTCACTTTTAGAAGAAGGCGTTGATACCATTTTTGGATACCCGGGCGGGGCAATTATGCCGATTTATGATGCCCTTTACGATTTTGACAAACAAGTTACTCATATATTGACTCGCCATGAGCAGGGAGCGATTCATGCAGCAGAAGGGTACGCAAAGGTAACCGGAAAAGCTGGGGTCTGTTTTGCGACTTCCGGACCGGGAGCAACAAACCTGATTACCGGAATCGCTGATGCTATGATTGATTCAATTCCGTTGGTGTGTATCACCGGACAGGTTGCCTCTCCGCTGCTTGGAACGGATGCATTCCAGGAGTCAGATGTGGTTGGTATTTCAATGCCGATAACCAAATGGAACTATCAAATTACAACTGCAGATGAAATTCCTGGAGCTATTGCTAAGGCTTTCTATTTGGCTCAATCCGGTCGTCCCGGACCTGTTTTGCTCGATATCGCCAAGGATGCTCAGTTTCAGGAAGTCGATTTTGAATATAAAAAATGCACTAAAATCCGATCTTATATTCCAGAGCAGCCGGTTGATCCTTTCAAAGTGAAGGAAGCAGCCGACTTAATTGATGGTGCAAAGAAACCTTTGTTGCTTTTTGGACAAGGTGTTATTATTGCTAATGCTGAAGAGGAGCTGAAGCAATTTGTTGAAAAGACAGGAATTCCGGCGGCATGGACTTTGCTTGGGCTTTCGGCCATGCCAACCGATCATCCGTTGAACGTTGGAATGCTTGGGATGCATGGAAATTACGGCCCAAACATCAAAACCAATGAGGCGGATTTAATTATAGCTGTTGGAATGCGGTTTGACGACCGTGTAACGGGTAAGGTAAGCGAATATGCGAAGAACGCTAAAATTGTTCACCTGGAGGTAGATCCTGCTGAAATCGATAAAATTATTAAAACAGATGTCGCTGTTCTGGGTAATGCCAAAAAATCATTGGCTATGCTAACTGGCAATGTCAAAGAGAATAAGCATGAAGCCTGGTTACAGGAATTCCGCGATTGTGATAAAATTGAGCAGGAAAAAGTCATCAAAAAAGATACCTATCCTGAGAAAGCAGGACTTACAATGGGTGAAGCTGTTCGGATAACGTCAGAGAAAGCAAAGCATGATGCGGTTTTGGTTACTGATGTTGGTCAGCAGCAGATGATTGCTTCGCGGTATTTTAAATTTACCCAATCGAAAAGTAACGTAACTTCGGGTGGACTTGGCACAATGGGGTATGGGGTTCCTGCTGCCATGGGAGCCCAATTAGGAGCAAAAGGCCGCACTGTTTGCTGTTTTGTAGGTGATGGTGGTTTTCAAATGACCTTACAGGAGTTGGGGACCATCGTCCAAAATAAGCTTCCGGTTAAGATCATTATCCTGAATAATAATTTCCTTGGAATGGTTCGTCAGTGGCAACAACTGTTTTTTGAAAAGCGATACTCATTTACTGAATTGCAAAATCCTGATTTCATCATGATTGGAAAAGGCTTCGGCATGGAAGGCCATAAAGTAACCAAGCGTGAAGAATTAGTAGATGGCATCCAACGAATGATGGATCACGATGGTCCGTACTTACTGGAAGTTGTTGTAGAGAAAGAAGATAATGTTTTCCCAATGGTTCCGTCGGGAGCTTCAGTTTCTGACATTATACTGGAAGCCTAATTTTTAAAATTGAAAAACATGAAACAGGAATTTATCATTACCATATATTCGGAAAACCACATTGGTTTATTGAATCGAATCACGATCAATTTTACGCGACGTAAAATAAATATCGAGAGCCTGACCGTTTCAGAATCTGCTATTCACGGTGTCTCTAAGTTCACCATCGTTATTAACGAGACTGAAGACCGGGTTAAAAAGGTAGTCAGACAGTTAGAAAAAGTGGTTGAAGTACTAAAGGCTTTTTATCACACGAATGATGAAATGGTGTATCAGGAAATAGCTTTGTACAAAGTGCCCACCGAAGCGCTTTATGAGAGTGATGATATTGAAAATCTAGTCCGGAAAAATGGTGCAAGAATTTTAGAAATTACCAAAGAGTTTACGGTAATTGAGAAAACCGGGCATAAAACAGAGACGCAGGAAATGTTCGATGCTTTAAATCAATTTGGCGTGTTGCAATTCATTCGTTCCGGAAGAGTTGCGATTACGCGTGATCCAATTGAACGACTTTCTGAATTCTTGAAAGAGCGTGATGATTTGTTAAATCAGATTGATTAACGATATCCGAAATTATTGAAAGGCTGTTCCGAAATTGGTTGTATTCTTCACGATTTCTGAGCAGCTTTTCAATATCTGTCTGTGGCATGAGTTCAAAAGCAGAACAATTACCGGTTTATAGTTTGCACAACTTTAGTTCTCCCGAACGCGAAAGTCAGCAGTTTCAGGTTGAGGTGTTTGATGCGAAACGTCACTTCAGTGTCAAATACCCGCATCGGCACGATTTTTTCGAAGTGCTTTATCTGATGAAAGGCTCTGGTTTTCATGTCATCGACAGCAATAAGTACGAGATTAAACCTCCATGTATCTTTTTTATGTCGCCCGGGCAGGCACATAAAATCGAGTTTTCGACCGACATCGAAGGCTTCATTTTTATTTTTACCGCCGACTTCTACTTGGCAAACAGAAGCAACCAGAACAGCCTGATTGAATTTCCTTTCTTTTATAACCTTCATCAGGATAATCCGCCGCTACAACTGCAGGAGCAAGGCGATGTCCGGTTTCTGGAACAGCTGTTTTTACGAAGTATTTCTGAGTTGGAGAACAATCGGTCAAACTTGTTAGACTCATTGCGTTCTCTGCTCGATTTGATTTTGACAACTTGTACCTCCCGGTACAAGACCGAAGAGAATCTGGAGACGAAAGGGAAGGGCTACTTGCTGGTCAAGCGTTTCTATCAGTTGGTTGAAGAGAGCAACTACCGGAATCTGTCGCTAAAAGAATATGCAGCGCAGTTAGCCGTAACTCCAAATCATTTAACCCAAACTGTAAAGCACTATACCGGAAAAACTTCAAGCCAAATTGTTAAAGCGAAGCAGGTGATGGAAATAAAACGTTTGTTGGTACATACCAATTTAAATGTTTCAGAAATAGCCCAACAATTCAATTTTGAAGATCAATCTTATTTCACAAAATTCTTTAAGCGCGAATCCGGATTCTCTCCATTGCAATATCGATCAGAGATGGCAAGGTGAACAGAAAATTACCATTCCAATGTTTGTCATAAGTTGTTGTTTTCTAGTTCTTAGGTTTTGTTTGTTCATTAAGTGGGAAAATAAATCCATGAAAATTACCATAAAAACATGTTTTTTTACTCGACTTTGTGCTGATTATTCTATTGCTTTGTATACTGGAATCTGAAAATCGAATAGAAACAAATAAATACATTAAAAATGGCAAATTATTTTAACACACTTCCTTTGCGTTTGCAATTGGAACAATTAGGTACTTGCGAATTCATGGATCAGGCTGAATTTGCGGATGGTGTAAAGAAACTGGAAGGTAAAAAAGTAGTAATCGTTGGTTGCGGTGCTCAAGGATTGAATCAAGGGTTGAATATGCGTGATTCAGGTTTGGATGTTTCGTATACCTTGCGCGAGGCAGCCATCAAAGAACAACGTCAATCGTATAAGAATGCGTCTGAAAACGGATTTAAAGTTGGTACTTACGAAGAGATGTTGCCTACCGCTGATCTGGTAATCAACTTAACTCCGGACAAGCAACATACGAATGTGATTAAAGCTGTCATGCCATTAATGAAAGAAGGAGCTACGCTTTCATACTCTCACGGTTTCAATATTGTGGAAGAAGGCATGCAAATTCGTAAAGATATTACCGTTATCATGGTGGCTCCAAAATCTCCGGGCTCTGAAGTACGCGAAGAGTACAAGCGTGGTTTTGGTGTTCCTACTTTGATTGCCGTTCACCCCGAAAATGATCCCAAAGGTGATGGATTTGAAATCGCAAAAGCTTACGCTGCTGCTACCGGTGGTCATAAAGCTGGTGTGCTCCGTTCCTCTTTTGTAGCTGAAGTGAAATCAGACTTGATGGGAGAGCAAACAATCCTTTGTGGTTTGTTGCAAACCGGTTCAATTTTGTCATTCAATAAAATGATTGAGAAGGGAATCGAACCCGCTTATGCTTCAAAATTGATTCAATACGGATGGGAAGTGATTACCGAAGCATTGAAGCACGGTGGTATTACCAACATGATGGATCGTTTGTCGAATCCTGCAAAAATTAAAGCTTTTGAGTTGGCTGAAGAATTGAAAGACATTATGCGTCCATTGTTCCAGAAACATATGGATGATATCATGTCAGGCGAATTTTCGAAAACCATGATGGAAGATTGGGCAAACGATGACAAGAACTTGTTGAGCTGGAGAGCTGCAACAGGCGAAACTGCTTTCGAAAAGACTCCCGCATCTGATGAGGAAATTAGTGAGCAGGAATATTTCGACAATGGCGTGTTGTTGGTTGCCTTTGTAAAATCAGGTGTTGAGTTGGCTTTCGAAACAATGACTGAGGCCGGTATCAAAGAAGAATCTGCTTATTACGAGTCGTTGCACGAAACTCCCCTGATTGCAAACACGATTGCCCGTAAAAAACTATTTGAAATGAACCGGGTGATTTCTGATACTGCAGAATATGGTTGTTATTTATTTGACCATGCTTGCAAGCCATTGTTGGGCGACTTCATGAAAAAAATTGAAACTGATGTGATTGGTGAAACTTTCGGCGAAGGTTTTGACAACCATGTTGACAACAAAAAACTCATTGAAGTGAATGCTGAAATTCGTTACCATAATGTTGAAATTATTGGTGAAGAATTGCGTAGTGCAATGGCTGCAATGAAAGCGATTTACTAGATTTTTAATAATCATTAGTTCAGGGCTCTATCGAAAGATAGGGCCTTTTTTATTGTCGCTTTAATGAAAAAACTAGTTTAGTATGATGCTTTTAATCGAACTAATTGACCGGAGATTGGCAAATTGGCTAAACGTTTTGTTTGACGCTGAATCTTGAGCAAGAAATCTTTTAATCAACTCAATTAGTTCGATGATCTCTTGTTCTGAAAGTAAAAGTTTTATGCTGCTAGTGGCAAAAGGAATCAGGATTTTTCTTCGGTAATTGTTTGCTAAAATTTCATTTTCAAAATGATTGGAATTCACTGTGTTTAGATACCCCAGAAGCTCTTGAAGCTTTTTCAGTGATTTAAAATCCATCCCAATATTTCCAAACTCAAGATGAATTTTGTTGCATGTGTTGCAAACAAATAGTTGTCCGTTTTTGCTGACCGTTTTCATATACACTATTATTGGTATGTTTTTATTGCAAAGTTCGGAGTTCGCATAAGATCGGCATACTCTTGTGCACTTGTATTTTTATACGCAGGCTTCATACGACTTCGTTTTGCTCTCGTACAAAATTGAAAAAGAACAGCTGAGCAATCAATCCCTAAATGTTGGGGTTTTTCAGATCAACTCTTCGGGGTTGATATCCTGAATATCGAGCAGGTTGTTCATGATGGCATAAACAGTCAATCCGGATATGGATTTAATGCCAAGTTTTTCAGTGATGTTTTTGCGGTGAGAGATAACGGTGTGGATACTAATGAATAGTTTCTCGGCAATTTCTTTATTGGCCAATCCAAGTGCAATTAGTTTGATCACTTCTTTTTCTCGAACAGTTAATTCTCCATTGTCTGAATTTCCGTTTTTCTTTTTTGCTCCTGCTTGCCGAATGATCTGGATCAGCTTTTGAATTTGCATGGAAGATGAAAATTGATTCAGCTGATAATCTACTGAGTCGTTCTGTTCCAAAACCTGATCATCGTTGTAAAAGCCCACCAAGTAGACATCGTTATTCTTTTTGAGTAGATCGACTGCTTTTGAGTTTACCTCAGTCTGAGCTTCCAAAATCAAAATAATAGAGCTGTTTGTAATTCCGGTAAATGAATTCAAATCTTTTGCTGAGTTCAATTGGGTTATTTCCATTTTGAAATAATCCTGCAGAATTAACGACAAGCCCTTTCTAACAATTTCTGAGCGATGTATTATGAAAACATTTTCTTTCATTTTCCCAGTTCTTTTTCAAACTCCATTACTTGAACAATTAAGATGTGATCTTCAATTCGGGCATGATCGTTCAGGTCGTTTTCGAATTGAAAAAGAGCCGTTAAAAATTCGTTCATGGTATTGTCCTCATAGTTTGGGCTCAGATGACGGATGATCAGATTTTTCAAGTCGCTTAATTTCACTTCAACATTGGTATGTTCGTTTTCCAGAACTTCAATGGATGATCCGTCGCTATTTAGCGTTTTCTCTTTGTACAGGTTAATGATGTAAGGAAAAACTTTCTCGTCTTCTAATTTTAGGTGAATCAAAAGCTCTGCCTTGTATTTCTGGTAGAACGAGTTGATCATTTTTAGGCTGGAGCAATCTTCAGTGCAGCTTTCGATAACCTTGTTTAATAACCGTTCAATTTTTGGTAAAACATATTCAATATAGTAGCGATGCGTGTTTTTCAGGTATTCAATTATCAGAAGCGGTGAAAAAGATAGCAGCTCAGCTTCGGGAAAATAACTTTCGTCGGTGTAGGTATTAACAATAGCCAGGAAAAAATCTGTGTGAATCTTGTTTTCAGTACAAACTTCATTAATCGATTTTTCCTTGAATCCCAGCCGGATTCCAAAACGGTTAATGACTGGTAGCAGGTTATAGTTTGCACCGATTAAGCTTGACATCTTGTCTTCTTTCCTGAATAATTCCATGACGACTTTATTTCTTTATTGACAATGATAACAGTTTAAGACCTGATAAGGTTAAAGAAGTTGTAGATTTTCATCAATAACTCCGATTAGCGATAGGGAAGTTGAGCCAACATGTCGGCCAATTGGTTAATTCCGGCTTCAAGTTTTTTGCCGGCCATCATTTTAATCATCATGCCCATTTCTGCATGCAAAGTCAACTTCATTTTTGTTTGCGAAGGTGTTACAGCCATCAGTTGAATCCAGAATGTAATTTCTACCGGAAGCTTGCCCGAACTTTCTATTTTTATTGTTTTAAAAGGCTCCCGGTTCACAATACGGATCTCGGATTGTCCCATACCGGTGATATTAAAACGACAGGAATCATTGTCTGACTCAAAGTCGGTAACCTTTATTTGAGGAACTTGTTGACTAACTTTGTCTAACACGCTTTCGTTGAGGTAGTGTGAAAAGTTATCGAAATTGGACAAATAGTTGAAAACCAATTCTTCGTTTTGATCGATAAATTTGATATCGCTTGTGTACTTACTTAGTGCCATAATCTTTTCTCCAAAAAAAATCCCCGGAATGTATGTCCGGGGAATAATAATATGTTGATAATATAATTTACTTATTTACCCCACTCGGATGGGTTTCGACGCCACTCGTTTAACGACTCAATCTGCGATTGTTTGATTTCGCCTGATTCCAAAGCCACTTCTAGCAACGTTTTGTAACGGCTTAATGTTGTCAGCTCAATTCCTGCTTTTTCAAAGTTCTCTTTTGCAAGAGGGAAATTGTATGTGAAAATAGCCATCATTCCTAAAATCTCGCCTCCAAAGTTTGAGATTGCTTCAGCTGCTTTTAAGCTACTAATTCCGGTTGAAACCAAGTCTTCAATAACGACTACTTTTTGTCCAACTTTTAAGTCGCCTTCAATCAGGTTTTCCAAACCATGACTTTTCGGAGTTGCCCGAACATAAATAAAAGGCAAGCCTAATTCCTGTGCTACCAACATTCCATGAGCAATTGCTCCGGTTGCCACACCTGCGATTACTTCTGCATCAGGGTATTGTTCTTTTATCAGTTTTACAAACTGATCTCTGATAAACGTGCGAGCTTCGGGATATGATAAAATCTTTCTGTTGTCACAGTAGATAGGAGCCTTCCATCCTGATGCCCATGTAAATGGGTTTGATGGTTGGATTTTTATTGTGTTAATTTGTACGAGTTTCTTTGTTACCTCTACATAGATGTCTTGCATGATGCTAATTGTTTTATGACTGAATTTCACGGCAAATGTACAAAGTTTTTTTGAATGAACATCAGCTGTTTTGGGATGATGAAATCGATTGTTCATCTAAAGATAATGTTGTTGATGTTGTTGAAATTGAGGGTGTTGTCGATGTTTTAAAGCTGTTCTCAAAATTAGAGAACAGCAAATATGTTGTAAAACTGATAATTATCAGTAAACTCAGTCAAAATTCAATGCAATTGCTTAAGAATAATATAACACAAATACCTGCTGCCGGAGGTCTTGTTATCAATAATAGACAACAATTATTAATGATTAAAAGAATGGGGAAGTGGGATTTACCCAAAGGTAAAATTGAGAAAGATGAATTGCCGGAAGATGCAGCAGTTCGAGAGGTAGAGGAGGAGTGTGGTATTGGCAAACTCAAAATTACTCAACAGTTACCATCAACTTTCCATTTATACCGTTCTCCCTATATTAAAAAAAGAAATAACTGGGTGTTGAAAGAAACGCATTGGTACGAGATGGCGTATTCAGATCAAGAAAAATTAGTGCCTCAGGTTGAAGAGCAAATCGAAGAAGCGCGTTGGGTTTCATGCGATGATTTGCAGGAATTTTATCGAAATACGTATGGTAATTTGCAAGATTTACTAAAGCCTTACTTGCCCTGATGGCGTAATTCTTCTATCCTTTTTTGTTTTAACAGATTCAAAAATCGTTGTTCAAAGCCGTCGAGCGGATTTGGTGCAGGTGAGAAAACGAACTTTCCTTCTTTATCAATAAGGTAAGCCATAGGAAAGGTGCTTACTTGATACTCATCTGCCGTTTGCTCATCAATAATAAAAAACTCTCCCGGCCATTCCTGTTGTTGTATTAGTTCCATTTTGTTTGTTTCATCCGGCATAATCAGGTTTACGATGTACAACTCTTGTTGTAAGAGAGCCGACGATTTTTTTAGTTGATCTAAATGCTGGCGACAGATCGGATTTGCGACTCGCGTAAAGTTCAGGTAAACGTATTTGTCGTTAAAGTCTGTCAGTTGATGCTTTACGCCATTAAAGTCCGTCATGTTGAAGTTTGGTGCCTCAGTTCCAGGCTCCAGATAAGATATTTTCTTTTTAAGCCTTTTTGCAATCTCTTTTTCTGATGTTGGCCATTGGCTATCTTGTATTTTATCAAGCAGGTGCTTTATACTTCGAGGCGAGAATTGCCCTTGTTTGTAGGCGTCCTTAATGGATTGCAAAATAACCAATCGGCTCAGGCTTTTATCCCAGCCATTGTTGCTAATGAAATAGTCTTCGATGCCAGAAAGCTTGGCTTGCGCAACCAATCGTTTAAACTCGGCACCCTGGATTTGGTTGGCTTCAAAAGCGAAGTGATCAGAAAAAAGTTGTGTGAATAACCGGGCGCATGGAGGAAGATCAAGATTTGGTTTGTGATTGATGAAGTACTTTTTGATAAGTTTATCCGGCTGCTCACGTTGCAAGGCAAATTCGGCAAAGGCAATTCTATAGAATTTGTAATTTTCAAAATAGCTGTTTCCTGTTTTTGGGAAGCGTAACGTCAGGTGATTTTTTAATGAATCGACGGCAGCTTTCGATTGGCGATGATATATTTCGTTGAAATACTTGGTTTCTTCCTTTAAGTAGGCCAGTTCAAATTGTTGAATCAGTCTGTTCAGTTCAGTGGGATCGCTGCTCTTTGTGGCAAAGGCAATTTCATCGTATTGGAAAAATGGATTTCTTTTTTGCGCAGGCGAAACCTTTTTAAGGGGTGGAAAGATCAATTCATAACTTTCGCCGGGCTGCAGATAGATGGTGGCTTGATAGGCGTCAAATTCAGCTTCGGCATAGGTGGTTTCCGTTAACTCAAATGTTGAATGAAATGATCCATCAGCACCAATGTTAAGTGAAGTAATTGCTTGTTTCGTCTCCGAAATAGGATCGGTTATTTGATAAATGTTAATTGTATAGCCGACGTAATCATCAGCCAATCCTGAAATAGTGGTGTTTTGTTGGGCAAACGAGAAACAACAAGTGCTGATCAGGAAAATGAAAAAAAGAAGGAGTTTTTTAAGCTTCATCTTTCTTAAATTCATTCATGTTTAATTTTTGCGGAAGAAACATACTGGCATCGCCATCGTGTAGAATAATATCGCGAACAATGGATGAATTTACAGGAGTATGCTCCGGTTTTGTCAGTAGAAAAACAGTTTCCAGTTCAGGATGCATTTTCTTATTTACCTGAGCGATTGCCCGTTCGTATTCAAAATCAGATGAGGTTCGCAGACCTCTTAAAATGTATTTGGCATCAACCAGCTTGCAAAAATCGACCGTTAAGCCTTCATGACTTTTTACCTCTATTTTGGGCTCGTCGTCAAATATTTGATTGATCCATTTCATGCGTTTCTCCAATGGGAAAAACGATTTTTTATTTGAATTAAACCCGATCATGATAACAATTTTATCGAACAGGGGTAAAGCTCTTTTTACAATGCTCTCGTGTCCAATGGTAAATGGATCGAACGAGCCTGGAAATATTGCGATGCGCTCCATAGTTTTTCGTTTTTTTGTATCACCAAATATAACGGTAATTCTTTGGAATTATTCGATATCCTTCGCCTTATTGGCACTTACAAATAGAATGTTCCCCAGGTCAACATATCCATCAAAGAACTCAAAACTTCCTTTAAGCATCTCATTTCTAAAGCCAATTGAGGTTAGGTCGGCATCCTCTGAGTATGTCGAAATTACATTTTTGCGGCTTCCTTTTTCGTAGGGAACCATTTCAATATTGGCAGGGCTGATTGGCAGGCGTCCTTCCTTTTCCAGATCCAGAAGCTGTTGGCGTTTGTCAACCACATCTTCTTTAGGGAATAAGGCAAAAATTTTAATGACTCCTTTTTTCCAATCCGGGTGGCCCAGGATAATATATCCCAGCAAAATCATCAGATTGGCATTTTCAAAATCATCAGGACGATTCCAGATGTGTAATTCGCTTTTGTACCCAAAGCTTTTGTATGAGGTATTTAAAATGCACACATCAAACCTGGCCGATTCAATCATTTTGTAATTGGGAAGTATTTCTTTTAAGGTTTCCGGTTCGGTACGCGAAAATTCAAACAGAATCAAATTATTTCCTTTTCCTGAAATACCGGAAAGCTGCACAACTTGAGCAATAGCCGAGGTGTAGGAAGGAGAAATAATAGTGTCGAGGTACACCCGGTTTTTGCTGCCGTGTGAGAGGTTGATCAACCTTTTTAAAGATTCTTTCGATGCCTGGTTCGTTTCTTCGTTGAGGTAGCCTTTGATAAAGTGAATATATGTACCAACCCCATATTTGTATGAAAGCCAGCGCATCACATCAAAGGCACTTCTACGTTTAAAGGTATCGTGCGAAATGCATACACCAAAAGGACGCCAGCTAACTTCACGGTCTTCTTTGTCTGCCCGCTGCGCAAATATTTGTAACTGTCGGCTCATTTGAAAAACCACACCTCTAAAAAGCTTATTTAAGCCTCGTCTCTTCTTGCTGTGGTAGTAGGTGATGATGAAATAAATCATGGCCACAATAATCACCGAAAAGGCTGCATATAGCATGTTCATTTGAAACATGACCCAAAAGGAAAAAATGGCACCAATTAACGAAATAAGGTCACGGACCTATTTGATATTTTCGGTTTCGCTTCTATCACAAATTGTTATAGACTCGAAACATCACACTAAATTATTCGCACTACTTATACCACTTGCTACGGAAAGTTGGCCGATAAGCCGGGTCGGCTGCAAAATGCTCTAAAAATGAAACCATGCAAATAGCCGCGTAAGTAACCATGAAAAACATGGAGATAATTTGTGCTACAAAGTTGATGTCGCCAATCGCAATAAAAAAGAAGGCGATGATGATGGTAACAATTGAACCGTTGATAGGCTCATTGTCGGCTTTTTTCCCTTTAGCAAACCAGAGGTTCAGCCATTTTTGAGGAAAGATATCGTCGTATCCGATAGCTTGTAAGGTTCGTGGAGCAACCATAATTGACCCTAAAGCCGAACTGAGTGAAGCTGCTGCTAAACCCACCGGGATAGTGGGTTCCCAAATAGCAATGCGTTGCATAATCAGTTGATCAGCTACCAACTCTTCAGGACTGGCAGAAATGGTGAATTTATAGGCAGCAGCAATGTACACCAACATGCTGACGATGGTTGGGCAAAGAGTTCCGCGAGGAATTGATTTTTTCGGATCTTTTAAATCACCTGATAAACCAAGTCCTGCGGCCAAGCCCGTGAAAGCGGGAAAGATGATCGTAAGCACAAAAAAGAAATTCAGATTATTGGGAATATGTGAATGAAAATGTACTTCGTGTGGTTTTAATAGAGAGTCGCCAATAAAAAAGAACACCAAAGAGGTTAAAAGAATAGCGACTACAAAATAGAGCGCTTTCATGCCCATATTCGCACCTTTGGCTAAAATAATGATTGATAGAATCGCCATTGAGGGAATCGATATCCATCTACGGTCTTCAATTCCCAACTGATAGTTGTCGTTTAAAAAATTAATTACCGATTCAAAAGCTTCACCAAAAGCAATAATATAAAAGGCCACAGAAATGGCTTGTGAAAAAAATAAAGCCAAGCCAATAGCTCCAACGATATTAAACCCAAAGGAACGCGAGATGATATAATAAGCTCCACCTCCCTGTACCTGCTGGTTGGTTGCAATTTCGGCCACTGCAAAAGCGGTAGGAATAGTGATGATATGACCAATTAGAATGACACCGATTACTCCCCAGGATCCGATCTGCCCAACGGCCCAGCCGAAACGCAAAAAGAGGATTGCTCCCAATATTGTGGACAATGCTGTAAGAAAGACCGGCATGGTGTCGAACCTAGCATTCGAATTCACAAACGATTTAGCCATGCTGTAGTTTTTTATCGAAGTTAAAAGATCACAGGAGAATTCAAAAGCCAGAGGTTCTTATTTGAATTTGAGAAATACGCGCTGGAACGTGTTATTTTTTCTTAGATTTGCTATTCGTAAACTACTAGCACGAAATTAAATGAGCCAGATACTTTCGATTATTATTCCGGTTTATAACGAGGAAAAAACCATCACGCAGCTTCTGGATAAAGTTGTTGATGTCGAGTTGAAATTTGATTTTACGAAAGAAATGATCATCGTAAATGACTGTTCTACAGATAACAGTGTTGAAGTTATTGAAAAATACATCGAGTCTCATCCTGAAGTTGACATTCAGTTTTATCAGCAACCCATAAATATGGGAAAAGGAGCGGCTTTGCATCGTGGGATCAAGGAAGCAAAAGGTGACTATTTGATTATTCAGGATGCTGACCTGGAGTATGATCCCAGAGAGTACAATGATCTGCTGAAGCCGATTGCAGAAGGCTTTGCCGATGTGGTTTACGGCTCACGTTTTATGGGTGGAAATCCACACCGAATTTTGTTCTTCTGGCATTCTATTGGAAACAAATTGCTCACAACACTATCGAATATGTTTACCAATCTGAACCTCACGG
Source organism: Sunxiuqinia sp. (assembly GCF_055140945.1). Classification (NCBI taxonomy): domain Bacteria; kingdom Pseudomonadati; phylum Bacteroidota; class Bacteroidia; order Marinilabiliales; family Prolixibacteraceae; genus Sunxiuqinia; species Sunxiuqinia sp. The sequence goes on along the minus strand of NZ_JBSQYS010000008.1, from coordinate 114,240 downwards.
ATATGGAAACCTGTTATAAGCTTTTCAGAGCCGATATGGTAAAAAGTTTGGATTTAAAAGAAAATCGTTTTGGATTTGAACCGGAGGTTACTGCCAAGATTGCCCGCATACCCAAAGTTCGGGTTTATGAAATCGGGATCTCTTATTACGGTCGTACATACGAAGAGGGAAAAAAGATCAATTGGCAGGATGGTTTTCGGGCGTTATGGTGTATCTTGAAATATAATCTGTTCAGCAAGTAACTTGGCATGAAATTTAAAAGCAGCACTTTCTTGATTTTTTTATTAGCTGTTTCCTTTGTTTTTTTTGCTGTTTTGTCTTTTTTATCAGAAGGAAGTTGGGGTGGAGCTGATAATGTCGTTCACTATCGGATTGCTCATTACGCATTTAAATACCCACATCTTTTTCTGGATTTGTGGGGCAAACCACTGTTTACAATTCTAAGTTCTCCTCTGGCACAATTGGGGTACCATTACATGCGATTGTTCAATGTCATTGTAGCAATTTTGACTGCGTTTCTTTCGGTGAAGATTTTGGATATCCTGAAATTAAAGGATACCTATTTAGCTATTCCATCCATTTTATTTTCGCCGATTTATTTTGTACTGGTTCCAACAGCCATGACAGAACTGTTATTTGGGCTGATTATCATTTTGGCGATATATTTCTTTTTTAAGGAAAACTTCGTTCTTTCTTCTGTGGCGATATCATTTTTACCTTTTGCCCGAAACGAAGGTTTTATTCTTATTCCAATATTCTTTTTAGCTTTTCTTTTGAAGAAGAAATATCGGGTACTTCCGTTTTTAGTGACTGGATTTGTCTTTTTTAGTTTACTTGGCTGGAAACACTTTGGATCATTCTTTTGGATATTAGAGAACAATCCGTACACCGGAGCAGCCAGTTTGTACGGAAGTGGGAGTTTGCTGCATTTTGTTGATCGTTCGCCACAGGTATTCGGGATTCCTTTGGTCGTGCTCTTTATTGTTGGGCTATTTTTTGCAACACGTAATTTTATAAAAGACCGACTGTGCTTGAGATATACGTTCTTTTTTTATCTGCTGGTTGTAGGAAGTGCACTAACTTATTTTGCTGCTCATTCTTATGTGTGGTGGAAAGGGATGGGTGGCTCTCTTGGGTTGACTCGTGTTATGGCAGGAATTGTTCCTCTTTTTGCCTTGACTGCGGTTTATGGGATCAACCAAATTCCGGTAAAAGCGGACATTAGGCGCATCATTTCAATAATTGCGATCGTTGTTATTGTTTACATCCCATTTCAGAAATATCAGATTCCATTTCAGATAGATGCAACAGAGAAATTAGTAAAAGAAACCAGCAGTTGGTTGCTAGATCATGAGTGGATAAGCGACCGATTAATTTTTTACTATGATCCTGTGTTTTGCCATTATTTAAAGCTAGATCCTTTCGATCAGGAAAGAACACGAGAGCAAATTCACAATCGGGAGAAACCGGAAGAATCGGTTCCCGTTGGTGCCATTGTTATCTGGGATGGCCACTTCGGTCCAAATGAAGGTGGGATGCCATTGCAAAAGTTGAGACATAGTCCGGCTTTTAAACAAATATACCATGTCGAACCCAAACATGAAATCACTGTTTTAAATGGACACAAATATGAAATCTTTGTTTTCGAACGGATATAAATGGAGAAAATCTTTCTCATTTTGGACGATCATTATACTCGTAGTAGTAAATGGTTGGTATGGGAAAAATTTGAAACGCTGGGAGAATAACCACATTGTTGAACAGGATGTCGTTCACTACTATGCTTATTTCCCGGCGACCTTTATTTATCACGATTGGAAATTTGACTTTGTGAAAAATCTTCCCACCGATTTTGATGGAAGAATTTGGTTGCTAGAGACTCCGGATGGTAAGCCAGTACTAAAAATGACCATGGGCCTGTCTATTCTTTGGCTACCCTTCGAAACAATCGCTCATATTTATGCAAAGGTTTCTCATTATAAGGCTGATGGTTATTCAAAGCCATACAGTGTGGCAATTTTTATTGCAGCTTTATTTTATTTGGGATTGGGGCTCGTCTACCTCCGAAGACTATTACTTCAATATTTTTCTGAAATAACGCTAGGTTTTGTTTTGTTGTTGACAGTTTTAGGCACCAACCTAATGCATTATGTTATTGCAGAACCGGGAATGTCCCACGTTTACAATTTTAGTCTGATTATATTATTTATCTATTGGGTGCAGAAATTTTTGCAACACGCAAACCCATTGAATGCAGTAATAATTGGTTTAGTTACAGGTTTTATCGTTTTGATCAGACCAGTAAATATGGTTGTACTTTTTATCCCAGTTTTGTGGAGCATAAGCTCATTGAAAGAGCTTAATCAACGATTTTATTGGTTTTTAAAACAGTGGAAATTTTTGGTCTTGGCAATAATAGTAGCATTTTTGGTCGTATTTCCTCAATTAGCTTATTGGAAAGTTGCTACCGGGCACTGGCTGTATTACTCGTATCAAAACGAAGGTTTCTATTTTTTGAATCCGCACTTAATCGATGGCCTGTTTAGTTACCGGAAAGGATGGTTGCTATATACCCCAATAATGGCTTGTGCTATAATTGGGTTTATTTTCTTAAAAAGGTATATAAAAGGAGCTACTTTAGCACTTGTGGTTACCTTAGGTATTGCGATTTATGTTGTTTTTAGTTGGTGGACATGGTGGTACGGTGGTAGTTTTGGTTCGCGCCCTATGATTGATTACTATGGATTAATGGCATTCCCAATGGCTGCTCTGATTCAAAAGCTTGCTGAAACTAAATGGTGGATAAGGATGGTTACTACAACGGTCTTTGTATTTTTTATTTATCTCAACCAATTTCAAATGTCACAGTATCGCACTTCACTATTGCATTGGGATAGTATGACAAAGGATGCTTATTGGTCAATCATGTTTAAAGAACACTGGCCGACCGACTACGATAATTTGATAAAATCACCAGATTATGACGCTGCAAAAAAAGGCAAGGACGAATATTGATCGCGAATTGCATATTACAGATGTCCCCCATACTTTTCAATAAAAGAAAAAGTATCTCAATTCTGTTATCGACCAGACTGTTGTTTTAGCTCAATTGCATGCTCTATAGGTGTTTGTTCAAAACCTTTTAATTGTCTGTTCGTTGGTTTTTTAAGAAAGGCAGGTTCGTAAAATTTAGTTGGTTTTATTTAAAGTATCCTGTCTTGTATACAGAAAAATATTAATGCAATCTTCAAAAAATGCACTATCCGTCCTCGTAGATGCGGAATCGAGATAGTTTTCGATATCATTATAACCGATGCCTCCATTTTTAAAGAAGGCTATTTTCTGATTAGGGTATTTGGAGATATAATTGATAGCGTCATCAAGGCTCCAAACCTGATATACATCCCTAGATCTCAAGTGCTCTTCGAAATTATTGATATCTCTAAAAACGTTCAAATCGTAATAGTAAGCAAAACCATAATCAGCCCAATGGGGGTAAATTATGGTTATATAATCTTGATCAGTATTATCTTTCAGATAGTTGACAGCCTGTTGCACTTCGCGGTGGGCAATAAATTCTTTTTTGGTCTGTAGTTTTATGCCCATTACAAAAAGTACAATGATGCCTGCAGCTATTAGCATTAATTTTCGTGTTTGGTACAAATAACCAATGGAAATTCCAATAAACAGATACAGGGCTATAGAATTGTACATCACGTAACGGTTTTCAAACATAGGCACTTTCGATGAAACCAGAAACATGATGCTATAGGGGACGATCCAGAATATGAAAAGAACAGGTATTTCGCTTTTAAATTTCGTCGGTTTTCGGGCAATGAATAAAAAAAGCATCCCGAAAGCAAACAAATATAATATGGTTGAAATAACAACCGGGCTATTCATAAACATGGTGATTTCTTTCCAATATGCAGTGCTGTCTGGTGGCCTCATCCATGAATTATCTTTTGAAATCAAGAATTGTTTGATAAATGTAATTGCCATCGGTATGAACGCAATGGCTGTTGAAAAAAGGGCAATTGAAACTTTTATTAAGGCTTTGTTATTTTTGAAGTAGATCAATGCAGTAATGAATTCCATGAAAACCACAAACCAGCCAAAGTAGTGACTGTAAATCAATACAATATTTGAAATAATTAAACCTAAAAGGAAATGTTTCTTGTCAGGTTTTTCTAGCAGCGAAAAAAGATAATATATAGCCGCAGCAGTAGCGCAGAGGAGCAAAGAATAAGTACGGGTTTCCATCCCAAAATAGAACTGATAGGAGGAAAGGACAAACAATCCTGAAGCAATAATCCCGGCATGGTAATTCATGATTTTCTTTCCCGAGAAATACAAGAATACTGCTGTTGTTGCGTTGAATATTAGTGGGATAATGCGAACAGAATAAGGGGTGATCCCAAAAACTTTTATCCAAAAGTGAAGGAGGATCATAAACAGTGGTGGATTGGGTTCGTTATGTGTAGGTAAAAGCAGTATTTCTTTTAAGCTTCGTTGGGCATTATAAATAGTGAAAGGTTCATCAATACTGATATCCCTTGTTCCTATAAAGGTCAACTTCCATACAAAAGCTATCAAGAATAAAGCTACGGGGATGTAAAAGTTTAACAATTTTACGTTCCTATTTTCCATATCTTATTAATTGCAATTTCAAATGATGTATAATTGAATGGTCATCTCGAAATTCTCGTTTATCCGTGTCATTTCAATACTGGGACATTTTTGGTACTGTTTTTTTGTATCCGGTGTAAAGGGATTGCCAATGTGCAGAGCTATAGTTGTACATTCAGGTCCAACTATTCTTTTTGAAGGACTTATCCCCATCTGCGAAAAATCCCTGTGGATAAAAAGAGCTGACCAATAAGCATCGTATTTATGTCTGTCAGCCTTGATTGTTATTTTAGGGTAAACTAAAAAGGACAAAACCAGAAGAATCATTATCAAGGGAATGACAATTTCAGTTATTAGACGTATAGAATTTAGTGAAAAATGTGCCATGCTATTCAGAGCTTTCTGCAATATTTTCTACCCAGTTTAATTTTAATAGAATTTCATTATTCTTTTGATTAATGAAAATAGTATCTGGCAAAAAGGCAAATTCTTTCCGTGGATCTATTTTATCAATCGTTCTGTTATAGAGCTCGTTCGAATTGTTCTCCAGATAGATATATACCGGCATCCCTTTAGTCAAAACTTCGCTCGGGATAAACTGGTCACCCCAGTGCTGAAATTTGTCGTCCCAGGTAGTGTACTGATAAGTATTTGGATAGAGCATTAGTAACTCTTGATAGTAATGAGGTCTTAATGAATTGGCTGCCCAAGCCGTGCTGTATAGTAAAGCATATTCTTTGAAAGGACTTCCGTAATCTTGCGATACGATGATTTTTACGCAATTCTCGTCAAGAGAAGATACGACATGCCATGTTGCTTTCCGAGCTTCCACTTGACTACCAATAACGTCTGATTTGATTCGTATATATTTGAATTGTCGGTTAATATTCCACCCCATAAATAGAATGAGTAAAATATTAAAAAGTAATGCGATCGATCGACGTGGATATAGACTTTTGATTAATTCAATCGATAAAATAATCAATAGTGGGGTCAACATAAGTGCGGGTATGAAGTACCGATGTGCATAATGTTTCCCGGTCAGGATATATTGAACCAAAATTGCTGCTAAAACTGCGATACTAATCCATGTTCCTTTCCAGTGCTTTAATTTATCTCGATAGAAGAGGACAGAAATCATCAGCAATGCCAAAAGCCCAAGAAACAGCCAACCAAAGGTTTGTTCAAGGCCGATCAAGTCATTCAAATTGTTTTTAAAAGCTGAAAAATTAATGATGTCTTCTTTTCCTCCGCCATAAGTGCCACTATGAAGAAATAAGGCTTTGATCCAATTCCAGAAAGTCTCGAGTTGCAAGCTGACTGGTATAGCAATCAGCAAAAAGAAAAAGATTCCGAATCCCAAAAATTGAAGTTTCTTTTTCCAGTCCTCGATTACGATCACCGGAATCAACCAAAGTGAGATGAATGTCAGTTTAATTGACAGTCCAAATGCAAAAACAAAGCCGATAAGAGCAATGTCCCGGAATTTTAAAGTATGGTTTTCAGTATATAGGTAGTTGATCAGCAGGATGCTAATGGCAAAAAGGGGAATTGGGAATAGTAATTCCGGCGTGACACGTCCAATGAGATCGTACCAGATGACTGGCAAGAAAGGCATTGTTTGGATCAACAGACCATACAGTATTGAACCAGTTTTTCTATAAACCATTTTCCCAGCAGCGAAAATCGCAAAAACGACTATACCTGTAATAGACAGGTTGACAATGGCTAGATAAAGATCGGGATGTAAAAACAAATCATTGATAAACGAAGTATCTCCGCCTCTAAAAAGGTGTGTTATCCGAAAGACAAGAGCTACAAGGTATTGTAATGGAGTTCCCGGGTTGTCTATATGACCAATTTTTAGATGGCCTTCAGCAATCCCGAGTCCACTCATAAAATAGATATATTCTGGGTCGACAGAGCGCAAAGATGTCGCACCAAGGATGCTTCTAAAATAAACTGCTATCAGAAAATAAAACGATGGAATGACAAGAAACAGATACTTTAGCTTGTCGTTCCCTGTAGAAAGATCAGGCTTTATTTTCATATGATTATAATTGCTTATTTATAATTACAACACATGGAACTCGCCTAAGGTAATCCTCAACCTGCGTGTGCGTAGATTTACATGCTCGTTTCATTTAATTTAGTTTTGAAAATATTCATTCTCTTATTGTTTCCCAAAAATGTGATGTTTAGCTATCCCCCATTTTTCCAATCTATATTGAACAGCGGTTCGCATGACGCCTAACGCATAAATTGTACTGTTTTTTAAATTTATACTTGAAGCATCGTTAAAGTATTTTGTGGGACAAGTAATTTCTGCAATTTCGTAACCAGCATACCAAATTTGAGCAAGCATCTGGTTGTCGAATACAAAATTATCGGAATTTGCATTGAAGTTAACTTTTTCGAGTGCTTCACGAGAAAATGCCCGATAACCGGTGTGATACTCTGAAAGTTTCGCATTCATCAACAGGTTCTGGATAAAAGTGAGTCCGCGGTTTGCGACATACTTGATTACTGGCATACCACCCTTTAGCGCTCCTCTTCCTAGAATACGAGATCCTAAAACAACATGATATAGTTCGCTTCCAATTAAATGGCTCATAGCCGGGATCAGTTTGGGAGTGTATTGGTAGTCCGGATGAAGCATGATAACAATATCTGCTCCTAATTCAATTGCTTTGTTGTAGCAGCTTTTTTGATTTCCTCCATAGCCTTTATTCTGATCATGCCGGATGATGTGTTTAATTCCAAGTTTTTTGCCTACTTCAACGGTGTCGTCATTGCTATGATCATCAACTAAAATTACGTCATCAACGATTGAAAAATCAATTTCATCATAAGTTATTTTTAGCGTTTTGGCTGCATTGTATGCCGGAAGAACGACAACTACTTTTTTGTTGTGGATCATTTGACTGTTAGTTTTCGAGATCTAAGATATTGCTGAATCAGTTTCAGATTTGAAAACCTAAAAATAGCTAATTTATTGCAAAAAGGAAGTGGGAAATAAAAAAGGAAAACCCTGAGATTCGGTCCGTTCCCCGGGAAACAATAAACCCCGGGGTGAAGTGTTTAAATACGCCATGACAACAACAAAAACTTTCCTGCTTCAGAGGCTTTCCTTAAATCTTAAAATGTCTTTTTATTAACGGCAAGATGTCAATGCTTATAACAAAAAGCAGGTTGACAAGAGCCTGAAATTATACTGATCTCTATTGGTAAAACGCTTCCGGTGGCGCTTCGTTCAGTTATAACAACGGATGCCAAAAGTTGTTTGAAAAAATTTGGAAAACATCAAATAAGAAGGGCTGGTTATTTTATAGAAGTAGCGAAAGCCTCTACATCTTCAGCCGAAATTGACTTATTCCCAAGAATAATCAGTCGTTCAATTACATTTCGGAATTCACGAATGTTACCAGTCCAGTTGATTTTCTGAAGTTTTTTAATCGCCTCATCGCTAATTGTTTTTTCGGGCATGCCGTACTCATTGCAAATCTGTTTGATGAAGTGGCTGGTTAATTCAGGAATGTCTTCAGTCCGTTCGTTTAGCGTTGGTACTTTTATTAGGATGACACTTAATCGGTGGTACAGGTCTTCGCGAAAGTTGTTGTTTTCAATTTCTTCACTCAGGTTTTTATTGGTTGCCGCAATAACCCGAACATCAACCTTAATTTGTTTATCGCCCCCAACACGGGTGATGATACTTTCTTGCAAGGCTCGAAGCACTTTGGCTTGCGCTGATAAGCTCATATCGCCAATCTCATCGAGGAATAAAGTACCACCGGTAGCTTGCTCAAATTTTCCTTTGCGTTGCTTAACGGCTGATGTAAATGCTCCTTTTTCGTGTCCAAACAGCTCGCTTTCGATTAAGTCAGCTGGAATGGCAGCACAATTGACTTCAATAAAGGGTCCGGTAGCCCGATTGCTTTGGTCGTGCAGACGACGGGCAACAAGCTCTTTGCCTGTTCCGTTAGCTCCGGTAATCAGCACGCGCGCATCGGTTGGGGCAACTTTGTCTGCCATGCTAATAACTTTCGTCATCGCATCAGAGCTGCCAACAATTTCGTATTTCTTGTTGACTTTCTTTTTTAGAACCTTGGTTTCGGTGATCAGGTTCGACTTATCCATCGCATTACGAATGGTAATCAATAGCCGATTCAAATCAAGTGGCTTTTCAATGTAATCGTAAGCTCCTTTTTTGATCGACTCTACAGCTGTATCAATATTACCATGACCGGAAATCATGACAACCGGAGCATCCGGAGCGAGTATCTGAATTTTCTCCAGCACTTCAATGCCGTCCATTCCCGGCATTTTGATGTCGCACAATACGATGTCATATTCATTTTTTCGAATCAGATCAATTCCTTTTTGTCCATCTTCGGCTAAATCCACCTGGTATTTTTCATATCCCAGAATATCTTTTAAGGTATTTCTGATACTTCGTTCGTCGTCGATTACTAATATTTTTGACATGCTTATGCGGTTTTATTTGTTCGGGTTTCAAATTTAGTCATAAATCCATTTGTACAAAATGCCTTCGCGTAAGGCAAAATCAGTTTGTGTAATTTTTTCAATCTCCAGTTTCTCAACAACCAGTCGAATGAAAATTAAAGCAGGCACAATCATTTCTACTCGCAAGGGGTCCATCCCTTTCATTTGTTCCCGCTGTTCTTTTGTTGAAAAGATTACCTGATCAGCGATTCGATTAAAGTCGTTCAGGCTGATTTCTTGTTGTTGTCTTATTTTTGTTCCGGGAGAGCTTTGGTCGATCAGGTCTGCAATGGTATCGAAAGCTCCCGAGCAACCAATCAGTTGTAGCTTGCCTGGTTGAACGTTCTTCCACAACAACTCCAACCCTTGGTCAAAATATTTTTCCACGGTACTTATTTCTTCTGCAGTTATTGGATCAGAAAGAGGGATTTGCTCAATAATTCGGGCCATTCCCAAGGGGAAGCTTTCTTTCCAGACGATTTGGTCGTTATTGGTTTCGATAAATTCGTTGCTGCCTCCACCAATATCCATGATCAGGGACTGTTTTTCAAGTTTACCAAAGGCTAGTTTTACGCCTTCAAAAATCAATTGAGCCTCCTGATCACCTGAGATGGTAACTAGTTTTATTGTTGTTTCCTTTAATAAATGAGTCTCAAACTCTTTGCGATTGGCAGCTTCGCGCACGGCCGAAGTGGCAATAGCAAAAACCTTATCGACTTCATATTTCTCAATGGTTTGTCGGTGTTCGTTCAGTGCATTGGTCGCTCTTACAAAAGCTTCTGGAGTAAGCAGCTGCTTGTTTATTCCTCCTTTGCCCAGCTTAACACCAACTTTCCCTTGATAAATTAGTTGGTAGTTTTTATCCTTCACCTCGGCAATTAAAAGGTTGCAAGTGTTGGTTCCCAAATCGATAACAGCCAGTTTCATATTTTTCGATTAAATTGATTGACAAAGATAAGAAATGCGAGTTGACTGCGGGCGACGCCCCTCGTTCACTCACTTAATTTAAAAGGCGACAGCGGATGCCAATTAATCCCGATATTGATAGAAGTGTAAGGATAGTCGCGAAGACCTGTTTTATATTCGGCGAAATAGTTGAACTTTTCATTCGTTACAATTAGACGTGCCTTGAATTGAATGGGCTTGTCGTTTCCGTAAAACTTCCAACCGTTGTAACCGGAGATTCCAAATGCGTATTCCAACTTTTTATGATTGAATTGCGTCTCAATCCCCCAAAGAGGGCCTTCGTTTTGTTCCAGATCGTCTTGGTTGGTTTGCCAAAAGTAATACCCAAGCATTGCATTAAGCTGCCAGCGAAAAATTTCGTGATTTATAAGTTTCTTCCCCAAACTGGCGTAATGCCAGTGTGCAGGTAAATCGGTGTACCGACCATCAAAAATACTTCCGCTGGTTGTTTTCAATACCGAAACAAGCATGGCCGACGGTAAGCCGCGTTTCTCTTTTGTTAGTTGAATGAAGGTTTTCAGAATGATGTCGCCCAAGTCGGTACTCCAGCCCGGATCATCTTTGTATAATTGGATGATGTCGCGTACGTCATTGGTGGCTCGGAAATAGTCAATCAGGTTCCATTCGAGTCCGAAAGCCATAAAGTTTTGCACAACCGGAAACCGAAAATCAAGTTTGAAGGTATGCCCGTTGTCGCCACCGTCATCTCTATAATAGTTGTCAATCGATACTTTAAACTGCGAATCAGTTCCCACTTGCCCGTTTAGTATATCAGGTATGGGCAGGGCATTAGGTCCCATCGTTCCGGGAGCAATCAGTAGCGTAGTGTAATCGCGCGTTGGCGAATTGTGATAGTAATGAAAGAAATCATTCGTGCTTTCGCGCTGAGAAAAGCCGAGCTTAAAGACAAAGACCAGGATTACAAATAGGGTAGGTGTTTTCATTATTTTTGAATAAACAACAGCTGAGCACTTATGTTTTGCAAGAAAAGAAAAAAGATTCTAAAACCAGTCTGCAAGCTATTAAATAACAGTTATGGCTTGTTGGACCAAACGAATTTTAGCGGCTGCTAGCTTGCGTGGTGTTACTTCAAAATGCGTTTGATAGCTTCTCCACGGGCATGGCTAAGCAATAAAACACGTTTTTTTCGATGCCCATGGCCGTGGTGGTGAGCCAAAACACGTTTGAAACCATAACCGGGCTCATGGAGATGAGAGCAAACACGTTTGAGCAGACCTCCACGAACACACTGACGATAACAAACCCATTTGAAACCATCTCCATGCGAATGGTGACACAAAAAAACGCGTTTGAAACCATCTCCATGCGAGTGGTGACGTAAGAAAACGCGTTTGAAACCTTCACCCACGCCATGGGGGAGGCTTGTTTATCAGTTAGTTGGGTAGTTGAGGGGAGAAGGCCTTGTGGCGTTCAGTCGTTTATGAGTTCGGTCGTTTCGAAGGAGGACACGCTAGAGTTCAATTTTTTCGGCTTGAATATCGTACCCTAAAAACTGAGCTGCACGGGCTTCAAAAAAGTGGGGATCTTCAGTCGTTAAGTATTTTCGGGTCGAGTGTTTAGAACAGTTCGACTCCATTTCGGGGTGGCGTTCAAGGTATTCATTTAACTTTTGTGCGACTATTTTTCCTTGCTCAATAATATTGACATCCTGCCGGGGTATGTACTTTCTGATACTGTCAATAAGCAATGGGTAGTGCGTGCAGCCCAAAATCAAACTATCAATCGACGGATCTTTCTGAAACAAGGATTGTAGATTATCTTGTACGAAATAGTCGGCTCCAGCGGTGTTCATTACATTGTTCTCAACAATGGGAACCCACATCGGGCATGCCATCTGGCTTGTTTGCTTCACACTTCCATTCGACCATTTCTCCAGCTCAATAGGATACGACTCAGATGCCACCGTTCCTGATGTTGCTACAACTCCCACATGACCATTTTTCGTCATCGTAGCAACTTCCTCAACACTTGGCCGGATAACCCCCAACACACGTTTGTGTGGGGCAATGACGGGCAAATCTTTCTGCTGAATGTTTCGCAACGCTTTTGCCGATGCCGTGTTACATGCCAGAATAACCAAATGACAACCTTCATCGAAAAGTCGTTTTACCGCCTCCAGGGTGTATTCGTACACCACATCAAACGAGCGCGTGCCATACGGCGTGCGGGCATTATCGCCCAAATAAACAAAGTCGTACTGAGGTAACAGATCGACAATCTCCTTGAGAACAGTCAAGCCTCCGTAGCCCGAATCAAAAACGCCAATGGGTTGGTTACTCGCAGTCATTTAAATTCTTTGCAAACAAAAATAAAAAAAGCCGTCTGATTCAGACGGCTTTCTTGAAACTATTTAGTTATAGCTTATTGAATTCCTAGTTTTGCTTTAACAAGTGGCAACAAATCAATACTTTGATTTGACTTATACAACAAGTTGTTTGAGTCAAACACGTAAATTACGCCTTGTTCTTTCGCAACAGCTTCAATGGTTTCGTTGGCTTTTGCAAAAATAGGTTGCATCAGCTCACTTTGTTTTTGTTGCAAACGTTGTTGTGCTGAACTATTAAAGCTTTGAATGCGCTGTTGAAGGCTCTGTAATTCTTCAACTTTTGATTGATATACGATTTCAGTTAATGAGTCTTGCTTGCTTGATAAATCCTGCAATTTAGTTTGATACTCTTTTTGCAGCGTTCCCATTTGATCTTCTAATCCCTTAGCCTCTTTCTCGATGGTAGCTTGTGCAGTTTTTGCCTCAGGCATTGCCTGAATTAAAACCTGTGTATCAATGTGGGCAAACTTTAATGTTTGTGCATTTACCATTCCTACTGAAAGGAATAGAACCGCTACGAAACAAATTTTGAAAATACTTTTCATCTGGTTATTTTTTCTTTGTTAGTTATTATTATTTCCGCGTCAACCTTTTAAAATCAGTACTCGTTCCTGTCTAGCCGAATCAAATCAAACTATCAATTTTGAAGATTTAACTTCTTTTGTCGGATTTTAAAAATTCGTTGACAAATATAATTGATTAATTCTTATAACCAAGCTTTTCAAGCACCTGGTCACTAAGATCATATTTCGGGTTTGTATAGAGCATTGTAAGGCTTCCGGCCTTGTCGAAGATAACGGCGTAGCTCCCTTCGTTGGCTAGCTCCTGAACCGCGTTAAAGACATCATCCTGGATTGGTTTAATTAAGCCCTGACGCTTTTTAAATAAGTCTCCTTCGCGTCCAAAATACTTACGCTGTAAGTCTTTGTACTCTTTTTCCTTACTAATAATGACATCTTCACGTTTGCGTTTCATTTCTTCGGAAAGCAAAACAGCTTCGGCCTGAAAATCCTGATACATCTGCTCAATGTCAGCATGCATGGTCTCCAATTCTTTTTGATATTGTTTGGAAATTTGATCTAACTGCTCCTGCGCTGCATTATAAGCCGGAATATTTTCTAAAACATATTCTGTATCGATGTAGGCATATTTCTGAGCCATCGCTGTTGCTCCAAAAGCAATCAGAAAAACAAATAACAATACTTTTTTCTTCATGGCAATTCTATTTAAATTCATACTATCTCCGAGATTTACAAATACCGAGCCATTCTTATAACGATCAGAACTGCTGCCCGATAACAAAGTGAAACTGACTTCCTCCAGCATTCTGTTTATATCCTGACTCGTCAAATCCATATCCCCAATCGATTCCCATTAAACCAAACATGGGTAGGAAGATTCGGACACCAGCTCCTGCCGATCTTTTTAAATCAAACGGGTTGTAGTTTTCAAAGTCCATCCAGGCATTACCCGCTTCAAGGAAACCAAGTACATAAATGGTTGCCGACGGTTTCAAGGTAATCGGATATCGCAGTTCCATTGTTAGCTTATTGTACATATTCGAGCCAGTATTGGGGCTCAGACTATAATCCTCATAACCACGAAGAGAAATGATTTCGGAGCCATAGAGGTTATAGCCTGACATCCCGGAGCCACCAACCCGGAATCGCTCAAACGGTGATCTCCGGTCTTTATCGTAGTAACCTAAAAATCCATATTCAAATTTGGTATGCAATACCAAGTTTCGATTTGATGAAAGCGGTGTAAACCACGCACCTTTCATGTTCCATTTATGATACTCGATCCACTTATACTTATCTTCGCTCGATAGGTTTGGATCACTGTAGTCAATATCGTCAAACAAGGAGAATGGTGGTGTAAACTGTAAGCTAACAGAGAACTCGGAACCACTTCTCGAATACAATGGATTATCCACCGAATTTCGTCCAAAGGCCGTTTTAAAGCTCAGGTTATTGAAGCCACCACCACCTGATCCGTCATCATCACTCAGGAAGTAATAATAACCCGACATGTTCTGTAATTTATAATGCTCCAATGAAAGTTCATGATAAACCGTGAAAAAGTCATCCGGCCATTTCAAACGATATCCATAACCCAATGCCAAACGAGTAGTTACCTGAATCTGATCTTCATCTGATGATTGATTATCGTTGTAGGTGTAATTTGATCCCGGGTCGTATCCATAACCATAAGGGCTATATCCGTATGGGGAATAACCTCCTCCATATCCGTAGGGTGAATAGCCTCCTCCATAGCCTCCATAACCTCCATAGGGGCTACCATAACCACCACTATATAGGTTGTTGTTGGCCGAATAATTCACACGCGAATGTGAAAATGAAAGGGAGAATGAATTTGGTTTTTTACCTCCTAACCATGGCTCGATAAATGAGAAACTGTAGGACTGATAAAACTTTCCACTGGTTTGTGCCCGCAGACTTAATGTTTGTCCATCTCCGGTTGGCAAAGGACGCCAGGCTTCTTTGTTTGGAATGTTACGAACCGAAAAGTTTGAGAATTTCAAACCAACTGTTCCTACAAACATATTGGCTCCCCAACCTCCGGAAAGTTCGATCTGATCATTTGCTTTCTCCTGTAGCTGATAGGCAATATCAACAGTTCCATCTTCGGGGTGCGGAACAACATTCGGATTAATAGCCTCGGGGTCGAAGTGCCCCAGTTGCGAAAGTTCACGAACCGAACGGATGATCTTTGACTTACTAAATAAATCTCCGGGGAGTGTGCGAATTTCTCTTCGGGCAACATGCTCATGGGTTTTTGTATTTCCTTCAATCAGCACTTTGTTAATTGTTGCCTGATTTCCTTCATAAATACGCATCTCATAGTCGATCGTATCATTTTCAACCCTGGCCTCAACCGGATTTAAATTGAAGAATAAATAACCATTATCGAGGTATAGGTTGCTCACGGCATCCTCATCTTCGTTCAATCGCTTGTTCAATAATTTTTGATCAAACACATCTCCTTTTTTAACACCAAGGTATGCATCCAGATACTCACCCGGATAGATTGTATTTCCAACCCACTGAACATCTCCGAAATAATATTTTTCACCTTCGTCAACCCATATGTCCAGACGAATCAGATCTTCATCAACTTTGCTGATGCTATCTTTTACAATGGTAGCATCGCGATAACCTTCCTGGTTATATTTATCGACAACATTTTTCTTATCCTCGATAAACTTCTCTTCATTGAATTTCTTTGTCTGGAAGAAGTTTCTCAACCGCTTTTCATTGGTTTTCTTCATGGCTTTCCTCAACTTGTTTTCGTTCAGTTGACTGACACCATGAAAAACAATTTCGTCGATTTTAACCTTCTCTTTTTTATCCACGTTAATATCAAGAATAACGCTGTTTACGGAGGCTGTATCGTCGCGCTGAACAATATTTACCTCGGTATTTAAAAAGCCTTTTTCCAGAAATATCCCTTTTATAATCCGCTCTGCATTGTTTAACTGGTTGTCGGTCACCTGACTTCCTTTCAAGAGCAAAACCTTTTCGGTAATGTCATCTTTTTCGCCTTTGGAAACCCCATAAAAATTAACATCTGCCAGTTTTGGTCTTTCCTGTAGATAAATATCCAGCCATATTTTACTGCCCTCCACTTTGCTGGCTTCAATTTTTACATCAGAAAACATCTGATGCCCCCACAGCTTTTTTATCGCTGTCGTAATTGCTTCGCCGGGAACCGTGATCTCTTCACCGACCTCTAAACCCGAAATCTGGATCAGGACATCAGCGTCAAGATAGCGAATACCTAGCACCTCAATGCCGGCAATCGTGTACTTTTTAGGACTTGAATAGTAAATCGAAAAATTAGTGCTTTCGTTAATTTGTGCATAAGCACTCACACTAAGTAAGAATAGAATTAAGAAGAATTTCAGTTTTTGCATTTTCTGGAATTGATTAGCTAACTAATTGTTGACTTGTTTTACCAAACCGTCGTTCCCTGTTTTGATAATCACAAATGGCCTCATACAAATTTTCTTTCCGAAAGTCGGGCCAAAGAACAGGAGTGAAATAGAATTCGGAATAAGCTATTTGCCAAAGCAAAAAGTTGCTTATCCTGTTTTCACCACTCGTTCTGATTAATAATTCGGGGTCTGGTATTCCAACTGTAGCAAGGTAGTTATCAAGTATATCTTTATCGATATCGTCAATTTGTAATTTGTCGTCTTTTACGTCTTGGGCAATTTTTTTAATGGCTTCGGTTATTTCCCATTTCGAACTATAACTGAGCGCCAACACCAAAGTCAAACCAGTACATTTGCTCAATTCATTTATCGACCAATTGAGTTTCGTTTGAACATCTTCCGGAAGGCTATCAAAATCACCAATCATCGTCAGACGCACATTTTGTTCTTTCAATTTTTCCGTTTCATCATTGATAGCCTGTACCAAAAGTCCCATTAAAGCATTCACTTCATCATGGGGTCTCGACCAATTTTCGGTGGAAAAGGCATATAAGGTTAAATACTGAATTCCTATTTCAGTTGCTCCTTCAACAGTTGAACGAACCGATTCAACACCATGCTCATGCCCAAAAATTCGTTGATTCCCTTGTTTGGCTGCCCAACGCCCATTCCCATCCATGATAATGGCAATGTGCTTAGGCAATTTATCTTTCTGTATTTTGTCTTTAATGGTCATTTACTCTAGTTAATATTTTCATACACCGGACATTCATTACTTCCCCGGTAAAACCGATAAGTTAAATGAACCCCCAAATGTAAGGTGAAATCGTTGTTATGCAAGAAATCGTTGTAATTTACCCATCCTTCAGTGGTTTCACCAGCCAGATTAGTTGTTGTTGAGTAATATTTTCTCGGATCATCCAAATCGTCAATCTTATCATTAAAATATTTCCGAAGAATAGCCTCAATGCCAACACTCAACCGTCCTCCAACATTAAACTTAAATCCAAATCCAACGGGGATGTTTAGCGCGACGACTGCCTCATCCTGGCCGGTTAAAAGCTCGCCTCTGACATTTGCTGGTACTCCTGCCAGTTGGCCGGGGTTTAAGTAATACACCACAGGGCTTAACCGATTTGGATCGTAGGTGTAGCTATACAAGCTAGCTCCGACTCCTCCAAGAAGATATGGCGTAGAGCTATATCGCTTGCTCCCAATGATATATCGAAAGAAATTAAACTCTCCCATCAGCGAAATATCGGTCATAAACTTGTCGAACTCCCAAGGCTCGGTTTCAAACTCACCGGTCGCACCAATTGTTCCTAACATCGCACTTGTTCTTAAACTCACACGCGAGTTAAAGTTGTAACGAAAAAACAATCCAACATTTGGATTCAAAGAACTTGCTTTATCTATGTTTGTCACGTCGCCAATGTAACTTCCAATGCCCCCCCACAAACCAATGTCTGCTGTATTCTGAGCCGAAACTGAACTTAAAGTTAGGGTACAAAAAATGATTGCAAAAAATCTTTTCATCGACTATCTTTTTCTTTGAAAGGTTGATAATAAAAAGACAGTATGGTAAAACATTCTGGCATTCAATAACAACATTAAAATCATAACTCCTTTCAAGAGCTACAAAAGTAATATAATTCTCAAAACATCTTACCGACTGCTTATTATAAAACCGAAATAGAGGTTAAAAATTGTTAAGCATAAAAGTTTAATTTCTTCGGTCAGCTCCCCACATCAGCTTGTTACGAAGTGTATTGAAAAATCCATGCCCGGGAAGTTTAAGGGTTTTTACATGAAAATCGGCTTTGCTGATGTGTAATTCACCTGGGAAATGAATCGCCTCAGAACGGGAGTCCAGCGATGCAAGAAACTGTGAGCCACGGCCTTCAACATGCAAGCGGATTGAAACATTTTCGGGCACAACAATTGGGCGAACGGTTAGATTATGCGGAGCAATCGGAGTAATCACCAAGTTCTTTGAATCAGGTGTAAGAATTGGTCCCCCAACGCTCATTGAATAGGCGGTAGATCCGGTTGGTGTGGAAATTATGAGTCCGTCGGCCCAGTAGGTACTTAAATAGTCGTCGTTCAAATAAGTGTGAATATTGATCATCGATGAGGTATCAAGCTTGGTTACGGCAATCTCATTTATGGCGTAATTAAAATCACCAAACAAAGCTCCTTTTTCTTTCAGGCACAACACCGAACGCTCTTCAATTTGGAATTGCTGGTTCAGGATTTGGTCGATTGCTTCGTGCATATCATCGCGCGAAATATCAGATAAAAAGCCTAATCGCCCGAGGTTAATCCCAACCGCAGGAATCGACTTGTTTTTTACCGTCAGTACTGATTGTAGAAAAGTTCCGTCGCCACCAATACTGAATAAAAACTCAACATCATCCGGCAGGTCTTTTCCCGACGTAAAGATCCCGGCAACTTCAGGTTTTAAAGAATAATTGGATTGCAGAAAATCGAAAAACGGCTTGTAAATGTAAATATTGATCTGTCGGTCTTTCAGCAAGGAAAACAATTTGGCTAAGTCGGGGGTGAAAGCAGGTTCGATATTAATTCCAAATATTGCAATTATCATATATTAACGGCACTAAATATTCATATATTTCATTAATTGATCAAAGCGGTCGTCGTAAGTATTATTCAGGATTGAATCATCCATAAATACTGACCGAATCGAATAGTCATACCGCACAAAGGTCTGTATTATTCGTGAAAGGTCAACCTGATTTACTTTCAGGGTAACTAAAAAATCGTTGGGGCCTTCTCCTTTGTAGGTGTATATGCTCAAAATCTTGGCATCATTAGACTCAACAATCTGGGCAATTTGCGACAGCGAATAATCCAGTGGAGTGAGTTCCAATACAATGATTCCTCCAGGCTCATGCACTGCCATCAGGCTTGCCAGTTTTTTCGACAAATCCAGAACCGAAATTACCCCTTGATAAGTATGCTTCAAATCTAACACCGGAACAAGCGTTAATTTTAACTCAGACATTATTGAAGCCACTTCGTAGATATGCTGATTAATGTGCACATGGGGTTGTAGTAAATGATCGCGGCAATCTTCCATTTTCACCTCAATTAAATCCAGGTCATAAACGGCCTTGTCCGAAATTAAGCCAAGGTACTCATGACCATCAACCACCGGAAGATGCGATATTCGGAAAATCTCCATCCAATTCAACGCTTTCTGCCCGTCATCGGAGAGTCTGAGCGATGGGATAACATCTGATATGAGTTCTTTTGCGATCAATTTTTTATTTGTTTCAATTCTAAATTGTAACTTGCAGCCCTTATTCGATCATTATGACCAGACTTAGTGTAAATATAAACAAAATAGCAACATTAAGAAATTCGCGGGGAGGCAAAATGCCCAGTGTACTTGATGCTGCAATATACTGTCAGAAATTTGGTGCTGAGGGAATTACTGTGCATCCACGCCCCGACGAACGGCACATTACCCGTCAGGATGTTTATGATATTAAACCTCACATTACCACCGAATTTAACATTGAGGGATACCCTTCGGAAGATTTTATTCGTTTGGTGACCGATATTAAAGCCGATCAGGCTACGTTAGTTCCGGATCAGCCCGGGCAACTCACTTCGGATCATGGGTGGAACACCGTGGAGCACCACGATTTTCTGGTTGATGTTATCAGACGCTTTAAAGCTGTCGGAATTCGCACATCAATTTTTGTGGATCCTGATTTAAAAGCTGTTGAAGGTGCTGCGAAAGTAGGAGCCGACCGCATTGAGTTGTACACCGAGCCGTATGCCAGCATGTATTTATCTGATCCCGATAAAGCAGTAGCTCCTTTTGTTGAAGCTGCCAAACTGGCCAAAGAATTAGGCTTGGGCATTAATGCCGGACACGATCTCAGCTTAAAAAACCTAAAATTCCTGATCGATAAGATTCCATACATTGATGAAGTTTCAATTGGGCATGCTTTAATAGCAGATGCGCTGTATATGGGACTTCGGGATACTATTCACGAATACCTGGAGTGCATCGAGCCTTAAAAGTAAACGAACAACTAATCACTAAACTTAAACAGAACAAACAACACGATTAGTTATGAAATTATTTTATCGGGAAGAAGGGGAAGACAACCAACAAGTTATCGTAATTTTACACGGCCTTTACGGGTCGTCAGACAATTGGCTTACCGTAGGGAAAAAGCTGGGAAAAAGCTATCATGTTTATATGGTTGACCAACGCAACCACGGTCGATCGCCCAATGCAGAAACGCACACCTACGAAGACATGACGGAAGATTTAGCCGCTTTCTTTGAACAACGTCAGATCGACAAAGCAGCTGTGATTGGTCATAGCATGGGTGGAAAAACAGCAATCTTTTTTGCTGCCGAATACCCCGAAAAAGTCGACAAACTGATTATTGCCGATATCGCACCCAAAAACTATTTCGAACTACAGGAAAAGGGGCAGTATTACCAACATCAACATATTTTAGAATCGCTGAAAGAAGTTCGACTTCACCAATATGATTCGCGTGAAGATATCGCCGACTTTTTGACCTTGAAACTCGACAATGAAAGTTTGGTGATGTTTCTACTCAAAAACGTTTACCGGAAAAAGGACACGAAGAAATTCGATTGTCGCATCAATGTTGATGTTTTGTATGATCATCTTGATGAGATTATTAGCGGTGTCAACTACCGCTGGTTGGAAGACCGCATGCCGATTTTAAATTATCCGGTTCTTTTTATTAAAGGCGAGAAGTCACCTTACATTTCAGCCGAAGACGAGAAAAAAATTAAAGAGATTTATCCGGAAGTGAAATTCGAACGAATCCCCAATGCCGGACATTGGCTACACGCAGAACAACCTAAGCTTTTCATGGAAGCGTTAGAGCGTTTTATTTAACGATCGGATATTTCAATTTTTCCCGGTCAAATTGATTTTCCCAACACCAACATTTGTGATCCATCAGGCAGGTAATTGTCGATACGCCCATGCTCGGTGAAACCATATTTTTTGTAAAACCGGATTGCCTTTTCGAAATCGGGATGCAAGTAGGTTTCTATGAAAAATTTCTGATAGCCCAAGTCGCCAGCCTTTTCGTGAACAGCATCAAGCAACCGTTTTCCAAAACCTTGTCCTTGCAACATCGGATCGACAGCAAACCAGGCGAGCCAAACGTTTTCCGGTGGTCCCCATTCGTAATGATGTAATCCAACTATGCCCCGTATATTCTCATTCTGCCACCATAAGTAATAATCACGTCCATCGTCCATCCCTTTCTCCATACATTCAAAATGAAAGTTCATGGTTTTATCAGCCCATTTTCCTTCATTTTCATTCATTGCTCTCGCAACCAAATCGGCAGCTCCAGCGATATTTTCTTTTTTCATTTGACGAATTTGCACTTGCGCATCGGTTCCTGTCATGTTAATTTAATTAAAGTTTCAGACTGGGAAATTAGTAAAACTAATGACCTTATACCAACTATTTTGCTTAAGCAACCACACGCTCTTTCTGACGCTTTACCGCTTTAACCACATCCTCCAAAATCATGTACAGGCAAGGAACCAAAATCAGAATAATTGAAGTCGCAAATACAATTCCAAACCCCAGTGAAATGGCCATTGGAATGAGGTAGTAAGCTTGGCGCGAACTTTCCAGTATGATTGGAGTTAGACCACCAAAGGTCGTAAATGTAGTCAGGATAATGGGGCGGAAACGACGTAAGCCAGCCTCGTGGATAGCATCAAATACCGACATACCTTCCCGCTTTCGGTTGGCATAGTCAATCATAATCAATGAGTCGTTGACAACAACACCGGACAGTGCAATGACCCCCATCAAGCTAATCAATGACAAATCGTACCCGAGCAAGATGTGGCCAATCACAGCTCCAACAATCCCGAAAGGAATGGCGGTCATTACAATCAAAGGCTGAACGTAATTATTAAACGCGATAGCAAGCAGTGCATAAATAATAAGCATGGCCAATGCAAAACCGCCCCACAAAGCCTGCGTTGACTCCCTCATTTCTGCCTGACTGCCTTCAAAGCTCCAGGTAATCCCGGGAAAGTCAGCACGCAATTGAGGCAACTCTTCACTTTTGATGGATGCCAACACTCGCGTTGTTGCATTGGCCGGTTCAACATCCATCCCTACATTAACCACCCGACGACCATCCCGGCGATTAATTGATGTGAACGCTTCACCTTGCTGCATCTCAACGACATCTAAAAGAGGAACTTCCACCCCATTCGGTGTCCGAATAACAAAATCTTCTAAGTGGTGAATATCCTGTCTTTCTTCCAACGGTAATTTAACCCGTACTTCAATTTCATTGGTTTCGCGCAATTGGCGCATGGCCAAAGCACCGTAAAATGCATTCCGAACCTGCCGTCCTACTTCGGAGGGCGTTAACCCGAGGCTTCGTCCCTCCGGTAAAAGGTTGAAATCATATTGCATCTTCCCTTTGTTGTAGTTGTCGCTCACATCACGAGTCGCCTCATAGGCTTCCATCCGGTCGAAAAATGCCTGGCTTGCTTTCTCCAACACATCAATATCTGAGTGGCTTAAGTCAACACTAATATCTTGCTGGTAACCGCCAGGCCCTCTTTCTGCTTCAAAAGTAATCTGGTCAACTCC
Source organism: Sunxiuqinia sp. (assembly GCF_055140945.1). NCBI lineage: Bacteria > Pseudomonadati > Bacteroidota > Bacteroidia > Marinilabiliales > Prolixibacteraceae > Sunxiuqinia > Sunxiuqinia sp. Next base: position 91,179 of record NZ_JBSQYS010000008.1, on the reverse strand, counting down.
TTCAATGTCGCCAATTTCATTACGCCAAAGTTCGATAACATCCCGGGCTGTCATATCGCGCTCATCCGGCGGCAACATTACAATTTCAACATCAATGAAACTCTGTCCCCGTACATTGGTTTTAATTCCTTCGGCAACTTCGTACAGATTGTGCTCGTCGAACATCTTTTGAGTTGACCGGGTGATCTCACCAGCCACTTTCGCTGCCTGTTCCGGAGTTGTTCCTACCGGAAGTCGCACTCCTGCCTCTATTTCGTCTGCAGCAACTTCCGGCATCATGATAACTCCCATGTGGTCGCTGTAGGCATATCCACCAACAATTAGGAATAACGCAATTGCGCAGCTAATGGTAATGTATCGGTGTTTCAAGCTGGTTTCCAAAAATGGACGATAATAGCGATCGACAAAACGATTGAAGCCAGTCGCAAATTTCTGTTGAAAACCTTCGATCCGCTGAACGATTTTAATTTTTCTCCTGGGATTACTGTGCCCCAAATGGGCAGGCAAAATAAATAAGGCTTCGAAAAGCGATACGGCAAGGACGACGATAACCACCATCGACATCGGCCACCAAAATTTTCCGGTAGTTCCCGGGATAAAGAGAAGTGGAATAAAGGCAATTATATTGGTGAGAATACTAAATACAACGGGCTTGGAAATTTCTTTCGTCCCGGCAATAGCTGCCTCCATGTTTCCCATTCCCTGCTGTCGCTTTTCATAAATGTTTTCACCCACAACAATAGCATCGTCTACAACAATTCCCAGAACGACTAAAAAACCAAACATCGAAATCATGTTAATGCTAATCCCGGCTAACGGCAGAAACATGATTCCTCCAATAAAAGAGATTGCCATTCCCATCATGACCCAGAATGCCAGTCGAATCTCGAGAAATAAGGCTAGAATAATTAAAACGATGACGATCGCCAGAATTCCGTTTTCCGTCAAAAGCGATAAGCGTTCCTGGTAATCCTCGGCCCGATTGCTATCAATTCTATATTTTACACCAGGAGGAAGTGATGGCTCAAAATCGGCCAACACGCGCTGGACTTTCTCTGCAATATCCATAGGAGACTGGTCACCCACTCTGAAGATTTCCAACTCAACTGAAGGCTGTTGGTTAAATTGCCCGTGAAACCCCGTTTCTTCGAACCCATCGGTTATCTCAGCGATGTCTTCCAGCGTTATTCGGGCTCCGTTTGCCGCTGTAATAATATCAATTTGCCCAAACTCTTCGGCCCACTGCTTGCGTTCTTTCATTCGCAAGAGAATTTCGCCGGTTTGTGTTTCTACTGCTCCGGCAGGAATGTCCTCGCTTGACTGTGCCAGTAAGGATGCTACTTCATCAAGCGTTAAATTGTACTCCCTAAGCTTATGATGCGGTATCTCTACATGAGTGACATAATCAGGCACATTACCGATTTCTACTTGGGTGATGCCATTGGTGCTCAGTAGGATATCGCGCAATTGCTCGGCCAGCTTTCTTAAAGTCCAAATATCGGCGTCGCCGTATAAACCCAACTCCATCACATCGCGCTGCTGAGACTGCAAAACCACTTCGGGTTCTTCAATGTCGTCAGGAAATGTGCGAATGCGATTCACCGCCTGATCAATATCCTGAAACGCTTTCATGCGCTCAGAGCCTGTTACCAGCTCAATGACAACACGACCAGAACCTTCTCTGGCTGTTGAGGTAATCTCCTTGATTCCCTGTACTCCCCGAACGGCTTCTTCAACAGGCATTAATATTCCCTTTTCAACCTCTTCGGGAGCTGCTCCCGGGTAAACAACGCTCACCTCAACAATATCCAACTGAAATTGGGGAAACACTTCTTTCTGAATATAGAGCATAGTCCATATACCTCCGCCAATCAAGATCAGCATAAGCAGATTCGCTGCAATTGAATTGCGAGCCATATATGCAATTGCTCCCTTTGACTCTTTTTTCTTCGTATGATCGTTCGTTGAATTGGCCATCTACTCGTTCCCTCCTTCCATTTGGGATTCACTGTCGCCGGAAGATTGTTGTTCACCTTGACTTTCGGTTCGTAAACGAACACCATTCACAACAGTGGATAAATTGGTAGTTACAACCTGATCTGTCTTTGACAAGCCTTCCGTTATGTAAGCGTAATTGGCATCTTGAAGAATAACATCGACATCACGAATTTGAAGCTTCTTATCCTCCATGACCCAAACTGTTTGATTTGCCCGGAGGTAATCGCGACTCAATCGTATCACATCCGGAATTTCTTTTCCTTGAATACTAACTTCCATGAAGGCTCCTAAAATCAGTGGCTGTTCTCCGCTATTTTTTGTTGCTAGTGGGTCAGAAACTTCAACCAGTATGCGTGCAAGGCGGGTTTGATTTTCCAGTGAACCAATGAGCCGGGATACTTGTCCGGTGCGAAACTCATCTTCTGTCCAGGCGGAACGATTTCGCACCTTGACCCTTGAAGCTTTTTCATGATCATCAGGAAAAGAAATCCACCGCAGCTTGGCTAATGGCACACTGGTTTCGACCCAATAATGCTCGATTCCAACCAGTCGGCCTAGGTTTTCGCCCCGAGCCACTTGGGAGCCAACATTGACATTCCGGTTGATAATATGCGCATCAAAGGGTGCTCTTATGCTGGTACGCGACAAATCCAGCTCTGCCTGTCGGACAGATGCTTCTGCTGACTCAATCCTTGCTTTAACTGCATTTAACTGAGGTTCTCGAAGTACCAACGATTGGTTTTGCCCTTTGAGTGCATCGCTAACTAGTTCTAAATCTTGCTTTGCCACCTGCTGTCGTCCCATTTCCATGTCGAGATCTGCCTGTGCCTGATGCAATTCACTTTGCCGCATTTGCAACGCGTTCTGATAATCAGCGGAATTTATCCGAAGTAAAGTTTCTCCTTTTTTTACAAAACCACCGGGAGTAAATACATCCGAACGAAAAATAACCTCTCCTCCAACTTGCGAACTCAGGTTAACATCCTGCTCCGCAACGACTACGCCGGTAGCAACAATAACAGGCCGAAAATTTCCACGATCAACACCAACAACATCGACCAACATTGCGGTTTGCTTCGTTGCCCCTTCTCTTTTTGCCTTCGGTTCTGTTGAAAAAATGATGAGCGTTACTCCCGCTGCTACCAGCAGAATAAGTCCGCTAATAATAAGTGTCTTTTTCGAATTCATATATTCTCGGTTCTTTTAATACTTAATTTAAAAAGATTATTTCCCTTCTAAAACATCTCCTGTTTCAGATACTTTTTCAAGCCGTAAGTCGAATCCTCCAGCCAATGCCCGATAAAGCAAAATTCGATATTCCAAAAGCGTTAGATTGGCTGCCAGCAAGCTGCGTTGCAATTCTTGTTGCGCATTCAGTGCAGTCAACACATCCAAATAATTGCTCATCCCGTTAAAATACTCCAACTGTAGCTGTTTGTAGGTTTTTTCTGACAACTTAACCTGCTCCTTCAGATTGGCAATTGTTTGCTGCTGCATTGCTTCCTGTACCAAGGCGTCCTCAACCTCCCGGAATGCGGTTAAAACAGCTTGCCCGTATCCATACAGATATTGATTTCTAATCGCTTCTGAGCGTTCAATTTCCGCATTGATTTGCCTTCCGTAAAACAGGGGCGCGAGCAAATTGCCGGCAACAGAATAGGCCCAATCATCAAACAACTTATCAGCATTGATTGCAGCCGTTGAAATGGAAGCTGAAATATTGAGACGGGGATAACGATTACTGATTGCAGCAGCCAAATCCCGATCAGCAGCCTGCAACAAATTATAGGCATTTTGCACATCAGGTCGCCGCTCTACTAATTCAACCGGCAAGCCAGTTTGTGGTAGCGGCGGAAGATCTGGCAAACTATCCAACGCCAGTGACAAATTCTCTGTGGGCGTTTCTCCAAGCAAAACGGCTAACTGGTGCTCCAGTAATTTTAATCGGACTTTAGCTGCGAGTTCGCGTTCACGGGTTGCTTCCAACAACTGCTGCTGCCGAAGAATATCCACTCCCCGAACTTGTCCATATCCAAATCGTGCTTTAATCGATCGTAGGACTTGTTCGTTAATATCAACCTGCGAGGAAGCCAATTTGAGTTGATTTTTCGCTTCAATTAACTGAAACCAGGTTGTTGCAATTTCTGCAGAAAGAGATAGGGCGGCCGTTTGAAAATCTGCGTATGACGCCTGAGCTCGATATCGTTCAGCCTGAACACTTGACTTGATTTTCCCCCACAGATCAACCTCATAATCGGCGCTAAGCCCTAGCTGTAAGACTTCACTGTCTCGAAACTGTGATTGAGATCTGTTTTTTTCCGCTCGTAGTGAAGCATCAACAAAAGGATAGTAGTTGGATGACTGACGTTTAACCACCGCCTGTGCCGCTTTTAAACGCTCCCATGTGGTCTTTAAGTCAAAATTAGAATACAGCGCACTGTCGACTAACTGATTTAATTGCGGATCATTAAATGCTTTCCACCACTTTTCAGAGAGGGTGGCTGTACCTGTATCCGAAAATGCTGCTGAGCGTTGAATAGGTATCGAGTTAGTCGTTGTTTTTGGCGAACAGCCAACAATAAATATGACGATCAACATCACAATTCCTGTTCTTCGATCTATTTTCTTTTCACATTCGCATTTAAACTCTCCGACATCAATCATGAACCTATCTGTTAGTATTTCAACACCTTAATAGAAGGCAGTTGAAAGAATAACAACACCCATCTGAATGAAGTTCAAATACACACTACTAAATAATATAACAATTGTTAATTCAGCAGTAGCCGCAAGAGAGGAATAATCTGTTGTCGACTTCAATATTTATTATTGATGATCTTAATTCGACCACGGGTATATTTTGTAACTTTCGGATCGAACAAAACGAAAACTTTAATATCAGAATAATGAAAAAGCTTTTTACCTATTTCATGCAGGGACTGGTTCTAGTAGCTCCCATTGCGATTACAGTTTACATTGTTTTTCTCATTTTTGATTTTGTTGACGGCTTGCTTCGCGACCAGCTGGCGAGTTGGTTTGGCTATGCCATCCCCGGGTTAGGGCTGGTAGTCATTTTCATTCTTGTTGCTGCCCTTGGATTATTGGGTAATTACATTGTTGCCAGCCCATTTAAAGTATTGAGCGATCGTATTTTAAAAAGAGCCCCCCTTTTGAAAGTCATCTACAGCTCGTTGGTTGACCTGTTTTCTGCCTTTGTTGGGAAAGAAAAAAAGTTTAATCAACCAGTCTTGGTTGAAATTAACAAAGAAAATCGATTGTGGAAAATAGGCTTTATCACCCAACAAAGCATGGCCGAACTTGGCATGGAGGGCATGGTAGCCGTATACTTTCCTCACTCTTATAACTTTTCCGGCGAACTGTATGTGATCGACTCATTGGCTGTTAAGTCTCTAAACATGGCACCTTCCGAAGCCATGAAGTTTGTTGTTTCAGGAGGAGTAACACAGGTAAATTAATTTGAAGTAAAAGAGCGACTTCCAAGTACCAATAGGGTCGCTCATGGATTCAGATCCTGCATTCACCGAAAATCATCTTCCAGATTAGTCTGTTTTACTAAATTTGTATATTTTTATTTTCTAATCGCAGATAAAGCTACATTCAATACAAAAACAAACTCATGGAAATTTTTAAAGCGACCAATGTTACCAAAGATTATGCCGGTCACCGGGCACTCGACGGAGTGAGCATTTCGACAAAAGAGCAAAGCATATTTGGATTACTGGGGCCAAACGGAGCCGGGAAAACAACCTTAATACGAATAATAAACCAAATTACAGCTCCGGATGCAGGAGAAGTGCAGTTGTTTGGTCGTAAGCTGAAAGCCAACGACATTCAACACATCGGCTATCTGCCCGAAGAACGAGGACTTTACAAAAAGATGAAAGTTGGCGAGCAAGCCTTATATCTGGCACAACTAAAAGGACTCAGCAAAAGAGATGCTCTAAAAAGCCTCAAGTATTGGTTCGAGAAATTCGAAATTCAAGCCTGGTGGAATAAAAAGGTTGAAGAGCTTTCGAAAGGGATGCAGCAAAAGATCCAGTTCATTATAACGGTTGTTCACAAACCTAAATTATTGATTTTTGACGAGCCGTTCAGTGGATTTGACCCCATCAATGCGAATTTGCTTAAAAATGAAATTCTTGATTTGAAAAATCAGGGAGCCACCATTATTTTTTCTACTCACAATATGGCTTCAGTCGAAGAAACTTGTGATCATATTGCGCTAATCAATCAATCGAAAAAAATATTGGATGGCCCAATTGATGAAATTAAGGAAAGTTACAAACAAGATATTTATGAGATAGAAACGACTGTTCCGCATGACGTTACTTCGGAGTTTTCAAGAAATGGTTTTCAGCTGATTGATTACGAGTTAAAAGGCCTTAGTCAGCGGGTAAAATTCCGACTTGAGAAAGAAATGACCAGTAACGATTTACTTCAAATGCTCATGCAAAAAATGGAAATCCGTTCATTCCGCGAAGTTATTCCTTCAATGAACGAAGTGTTTATCCAAGTTGTAGGACAAGCCAACCCTAAAAAACAAACCGCATGAAACGAGCACACAAAAGTGCAAACACATTAGCGGAAGATTACAAGCGAATTCCATCAAATACCTTTAAAAACTTCAAACTATATTGAGATGAACAAGTCACTACTAATATTAAAACGAGAATATTTAACCCGGGTCCGTAAAAAATCATTTATCATCCTGACGCTACTTGTCCCATTCATCTTTGCGGGGTTCACGATTTTACCTGCCTGGCTGGCCATGCAAAACGACGAAGAACAACGAACAATTGGAGTTTACGATGCGACAGACCAGTACTCGGGGCGAATAGAAAATACCGAATTTACCCGTTTTTCCACCATCCCGCAAGCCGAATTTGAGCATATTCAACAAGACATTAAGTCAAGCAGTTATTACGCCGTCCTGTACATTCCATCAGATATTTTAGCAACGAACAAAGCCCAGTTGCTGTCGGACAAACAGGTAACTTTCGACATTAAAAATATGATTGGCCGTAAGCTCGAAAACCTTATCGAAGCAGATAAAAAAGCTGTTATCATTGATGGTTCGGGCATTCCGGATCTAGAGGAAAAGCTGTCGGCAGCACGAACAAGTATTAATTTGGAAACGCTTAAGGTTGGCGAAAAAGGAGAAGCGGTCAAAAGCTCTACCGAATTGGCCATGGGAGTTGGATATGCTGCCGGATTTCTGATCTACATGTTTGTATTCATTTATGGAGCCATGGTTATGCGTGGCGTTATGGAAGAAAAATCAAGCCGGATTGTCGAAGTGATTATTTCGTCAGTCAAACCAATTCAATTGATGTTTGGTAAAATTATAGGCATTGGCTTAGTTGGATTAACGCAATTGGCTTTCTGGTTGATTTTGATGTTTTTAATTGTTAGCGGACTACAAATGTTTCTTGCACCGGATCAGGCAGAAATGCTTAAGCAATCGCAAAACATGATGGCCTCATCTCCACAAATTCAGGAAAATGCGGTTTTAAACATCATCGATTTAATCGGCAATTTAAATATTCCGCTCATTATTGGATCATTCATTTTCTACTTCCTCGGAGGATTCCTGATGTATTCCTCGTTGATGGGAGCCGTAGGCGCAGCAGTCGACCATGAAGAAGAAGCACAACAATTAATGCTCCCGGTGACAATTCCACTTATTTTTTCAATTATTATTTTATTTCCGGTAGTTAAAAACCCGGAAGGTACGCTGGCGTTTTGGGCTTCCATGATTCCATTCACTTCGCCGGTTATCATGATGGTTAGGGTGCCATACGGACTGCCAGTCTGGGAGCTGCTGCTATCAATGGGCATCTTGGTGGCTTCAATTTATGGAACAATTTGGGTGGCAGGAAAGATATACCGTACCGGAATTTTAATGTACGGCAAGAAAGTCAATCTTAAAGAAATTGTTAAATGGCTTTTTTATAAAAATTAATTCAGATCAAATTGTATTTTATTCAGATATTTTATTTATAATTGTTCCAGATAAGCAAAACGAAAAACTTTCTTATGAGTTATTCCTTCTCAAATATGTGTGTTTGTTGTTGTATGAAATACAATATGGGGAAGGTATGTTTAAGTTAAAGAAATGATAGTCTAAAAGATATAAGCAAGCCTTCCAGTAACTGGAAGGCTTTTTTTTTTGAATAAAACCATTTAAAAACAAATAAGTATGAAATTTAACAACATCTTAGAAACAATTGGAAATTCTCCACTAGTTCGAGTGAATAACCTTTATCCTGATGGATATGAAGTGTATGTGAAACTGGAAAAAACAAATCCTGGCGGTAGCATTAAAGATCGTATCGCCTTAAAAATGGTAGAAGAAGCTGAAAGCAAAGGCATTTTAAAACCCGATACCTTGCTTGTAGAGCCAACCTCTGGAAACACTGGAATTGGACTGGCATTGGTTGCCGCTGTAAAAAAGTATAAATTGATTTTGGTAATGCCTGAATCAATGTCAGTTGAACGTCGCCGCATACTAACAGCCTATGGAGCCGAATTGGTGCTTACTCCAAAAGAAAAAGGGATGAAGGGAGCCATTTCGAAAGCCGAAGAAATTGCAGCCGAAAATCCAAATTCATGGATTCCGTCTCAGTTTGACAATGAAGCAAATATTGCTGCTCACCGCGACCATACGGCACAAGAAATTTTGGCTGATTTCCCGGAAGGTTTCGATTACCTGATTACCGGTGTTGGTACAGGCGGGCACATTTCAGGAGTTAGTGAAGTATTGAAAAAGAGCTTTCCCAATTTGAAAACATATGCTGTTGAGCCTGAAGCTTCTCCTGTAATTGGAGGAGGAAGCCCTGGTCCACACCCCATTCAGGGAATTGGTGCCGGATTTATTCCTGAAAACTTGAAAACCGACCTGTTAGACGGAACTGTGTCTGTTTCGAAAGAAGAAGCCTTTGACTATGCCAAACGTGCTGCAAAAGAGGAAGCCTTATTCGTCGGAATTTCGTCAGGAGCTTCGTTGGCAGCTGTTTCCAAAAAGATTCAGGAGCTACCCAAAGGTTCAAAAATATTGACTTTTGCCTACGATACCGGAGAACGATATTTATCCGTTGATGGTTTATTTTAATGATTTTGAGGCCGGTTTATCCGGCCTCTTTCTTTTCATAGTAAATCACTTTTGTTTCAACGAATTCACTATTTTTGCTTCAAAGCAAAACATACCATGGAAACCTACAAATTACAAATTATAGAAACAGGCATTGTCATCTTGTTACTGATTGCCATTCGGTTTATCATTAAACACTCCATCAATAAAACCCTGAAGAAATTTCATTTCTCCTTGCAGCGCCGAAGGATGACCATCAAGATCATGAATTTATTCATCATTATGAGTGCACTCATTGCATTAACTGGTATTTGGGGAATAGAAAAAGAAAAACTGCTGCTATTCATTTCTTCCGTACTGACAATCCTGGGAATCGCTTTTTTTGCTCAATGGTCACTTTTATCCAACATTACTGCCGGATTAATCCTTTATTTTAACCATCCCCTAAAACTTGGAGATCACATACGTATTCTTGAAAAAGATTTTATTATTGAAGGGAAAATCGATGATGTCACCTTTTTCTTTGTTCATATCATTTCCGCCGAAGGAGACCGGATTACCGTTCCCAACTCCATCATTTTGCAAAAAAATATTTCGGTAAAGCATCCGAATGAAGGAAAAGCTAGAATTGAAAAGGAAAAACACAGTTAGCCAAAATTTTAAAGCAGCTTCTTCCGGATTTTTATTTCGTTACAGATATGACTAATGATTGCTTTGTGTATTGAGTTTATCGTTTAGTTTTTGAAAGAGTGGCAGTGTAAAACAAAATTTTAGACCAAACTCCGCCTCCTTTCAATCAGATACAAATTAATTAACGTCTTGATTTTTGCTTTTCCTTTATCTTTACATAAATCAGTTTCAGTTGTCCTTTGGTGTTCTCCCGCTGTTCAATTTCAAAGTTTTTAATGGACTTGATTAGTGGTGTCAGTTTTTGAAAACCGTAGTTTCGGGAATCGAAATTCGGTTGTTTTTTCTGAATGAGATTACCCACATCGCCAAGGAAAGCCCACCCATCATCGTCTGCCAAATCAGAAATAGAGCCTGAAATTAATCGGATGACCTTGGGAGTAATCTTGTCGACATTGTTTTTGGGAGTTGCCTGACTGGTAGGTGTCGCAGACTCACTTTCTTCAGGTTCGGTTTTCAAGATTTCAATGTAAATAAACTTATCGCAAGCGACAATGAATGGTTCTGGTGTTTTTTTCTCACCAATTCCAATCACCTTCATGCCGGCTTCGCGCAAGCGGGTTGCCAGTCGGGTAAAGTCACTATCGCTCGATACCAGACAAAAACCATCCACTTTCTCCGAATAAAGAATGTCCATGGCATCAATAATCATGGCCGAGTCAGTGGCATTTTTCCCTGTGGTATAGCCATATTGTTGGATGGGGGTGATGGCGTTTTCCAACAATAGGTTTTTCCATCGTGTTAAATTGGGTTTAGTCCAGTCGCCATATATGCGTTTGATCGTCGGGTTGCCATACTTGGCAATTTCCTCCATCATCTCTTTTACGTGGGCTGACGGTATATTGTCGCCATCAATTAATACGGCTAGTTTTATATCCATGATTTTATCTATTTGTTGCAAATTACGCATTATTCCTAAAGAGAAGCACGAAAAATGATGAAAAGCTACTGATCGGGTTTTTAATTGCCAACAGATGGTTGAAAATATCCAGGATACGCCAGGTGTAAAACAAATTTTGAGTCAGCTTAAAAGTTTAAAAATTGATTATTTTTACCCGCCAAAGCTTACTTACTCTATTTCAAGTACGATTGATTTATGGATTACCAACTCATTGAATACCTAACGGAGTGCCTGACACCGGAACGAAAGGCACTTTTTGAAAAAGTCCTGGAACAACGAACTCGCTACCTTACGGTTGTATTGGAAGATATTTTTCAACCCCAAAATGCAAGTGCTGTGCTTCGCTCAGTCGATTGTTTTGGGTTGCAGGATTTGCATGTCATCGAAAATCGGAATGAATTCACGGTTGATCGGGAAGTGGCCATGGGGGCATCAAAATGGCTAACAGTAAAGAAATACCAGGGACAGGAAAACAATAGCTTGGATGCGATTCAGTATTTGCGGCAGCAAGGATACCGGATTGTTGCAACTACTCCACATGATGGTGATACAAATCTTGAAGATTTCGATTTAGCCAAAGGAAAAGCTGCTCTTTTTTTTGGAACCGAACTGACAGGAATTTCTGATGTGGTAAAACAGGAGGCGGATGAATTTTTGAAAATTCCCATGTACGGTTTTACCGAAAGCTTTAATATATCGGTTTCTGCAGCCATCATTTTGCATTATTTGACCTATAAAATGCATGGAGATTCGAACATCGATTGGAGCTTGACGGATGAGGAAAAAGCAACGATAAAATTGAGCTGGATCAAAAGAACTTTAAAACGATCGGAATTGTTAGAAGAACGATACAACGAACTGAAAAAAGAAGGAAAACTATGAATGTGTTTGCAGAAAAATTTGCCGACTTAAAAATACTACGATATGAACTGATAGGCTTTGAAAACCTGAGCCTTCAACAAAAAAAGTATATTTATTATTTGTCGAAAGCAGCCTTGTGCGGGCGCGATATTTTGTGGGATCAGAACAACAAATACAATCTGAGAGTTCGAAAACTGGCAGAGATCATCTATAAAACGTATTCCGGAGATCGGGGAAGTGTGCTGTTTCAACAATTTCATATCTATTTGAAACGAATTTGGTTTGCCAATGGCGTGCATCATCATTATTCGATGGATAAAATTTTGTCTGGTTTTTCGGCTGAAGAATTGAAGCAGTTAATCTCAGATTCTGACCTTTCCGACTTTAAGCACATTGATGAAGTTGATGATTTGGTTGATGTGATTACGAACCCAGAACGCGAAAAAAAGCGTGTAAGCCTTGATAGTTCAAAAGATTTGTTGGAAGCTTCGGCGATGAATTATTATCGGGATGTGACGCAGGAAGAAGCAGAAGAATTCTATAGAACTAAAAACCAGGAAGCCGGGGAGAAAGCTCCGCCGTTGGGGTTGAATTCGCAATTGGTAAAAGAAAACGAGGAGTTGACTGAGATTGTCTGGAAGGTTGATGGGCAATATGGAAAGCCGATAGAGCAAATTTGTTATTGGCTGGAGCAGGCAATTCCTGTTGCAGAAAACGAACTTCAGAAGCAGCATATCCGCAAGTTGATTGAATTCTACCAGACTGGTGATCTCAAGAAGTTTGACGATTGCAGTGTTTTATGGGTGAAAGAGCTGGAGGGACAAGTTGATTTTATCAATGGCTTTATTGAAGTGTATGGCGATCCGCTGGGCATTAAAGGAAGCTGGGAATCTATTGTTAACTATAAGGATTTGGAGGGAACTAAAAGGGCAACGATTTTGTCCGAAAATGCGGCATGGTTCGAGCGGCATTCGCCGGTAAATGAAGCATTCAAAAAGAAAGAAGTAAAAGGCGTAAGTGCCAAGGTTATTCATGTAGCCATGCTTGGCGGCGATTGTTATCCGCACACACCAATTGGTATTAATTTACCCAATTCCGACTGGATCAGAGAAGATTATGGTTCTAAATCGGTAACGATTGAAAATATCACCAAATCGTATTTTCTCGATTCGCTGGGTAATGGCCTGATTGAAGAATTTGCAGCCTCGGAGCAAGAAGTAGCACGAGCAAAAAAATATGGCTACAAGGCGGGCAATTTGCATGTTGATTTGCATGAATGTTTAGGGCACGGCTCAGGGAAGATGATGCCTGGCGCAAAGCCGGAGGATTTGAAAAATTACTATTCGACGATTGAGGAAACCCGGGCCGACCTATTTGCACTCTATTATGCCATGGATGAAAAGTTGTTGGAACTGGGCTTGGTGCCATCTGAAGAATCGGGGATGGCTGAATACGATTCGTACCTGCGTGTTGGATTAATTACTCAGCTGACCCGGGTAGAGCAGGGAAAGGATATAGAAGAATCGCATATGCGTAACCGCCAGCTCATTGCGCGTTGGTGTTTTGAACATGGCAAAGCTGAAAATGTGGTGGAGTGGATCAAAAAGAATGGTAAAACATATGTCAAAATTAACGATCATAAAAAGTTACGAGACATGTTTGGGACTCTACTCGCCGAAGTTCAGCGAATAAAATCGGAGGGAGATCTTAAGGCTGCTGCTAAATTGGTCGAAACATATGGGGTGAAAGTTGATGCAGATATGCATCAGGAAGTATTGGAGCGTTTTAAAAAGCTGAATATTGCACCATACGCCGGATTTATGAACCCTGAATTAAGCCTTAAAGAGAATGAACAAGGAGAGGTGATTGCAGTAGAGGTGGCTTATGCTGACGATTATACTGCTCAAATGCTATCGTACTCCGAGAATTATAGTTTTTTGTAAGAAACGGTTAGCGATCATTTTCAGTTTGTAATTAGATGAAACGAGCTGCTAAATGTTTTTCAATCAGGTGATTATTAGAGGCGAGTTCTATACGATTCCATAAAAGAATAAACAATTAAAACACATGAAATCAACATACTTATTTTCACTGGCTATTATTTTGCTATTCACATTTTCATCCACTCTTTTCGCACAACAAAATGAAGAAGAAAAAGCAACGATTGTTCAGGTTGGACAAATGGTGCCAGATTTTGTTTTTAGAAATGAGTCAGGACAAGATCTTCTCATTTCTGATTTGAAAGGGAAAGTGGTTATGATCAACTTTTTTGCGACTTGGTGTGGGCCTTGCTTAAAAGAGCTTCCTCATGTTCAATCCGATATTTTTGATACCTATAAAGACAACCCGAACTTCAGGCTGTTGGTTATTGGACGGGAGCATAGTTCTGATGAATTAGCCGAGTTTAAGGAGAAAAAAGGGTATTCTTTTCAGCTGATTGCTGATCCTGAGCGAAAGATTTACTCAAAATTTGCCGAGCAATTTATACCACGAAATTTCATTATCGATCGGGAAGGGAAGATTATATACAACTCTGTTGGCTTTAATGAGGCTGAATTTGAAGAGCTGAAGAAAGTGCTTGCCTCTGAGTTGGCAAATTGAAAATTATTTTGATTTCGGTTCCCATTGAGATGGAATGTAAAAATAAAAGTCTGATCCTTTCCCCAGCTCAGATTTTACACCAATATCGCCTCCCAGAAGATGAATGATATTTTCAGAAATGGCTAACCCAAGACCCGTTCCCCCGTATGTTTTGTTTGTTAGTTTCCTGGCTTGGATGAAGCGTTTAAAAATGTCTTTCTTGTCATCTTCATGGATGCCTATTCCGGTATCAGAAACTTTAAAGTGTAACCACTTATCACGTTTGTCAACTTTGAGGCTTACCGATCCTTTTTCTGTGAATTTCAACGCGTTGTTTATCAGATTATCCAACACTTGTTTTAATCGGTATTTATCGGTTGTGCACACAAAGTCATCAGGCAGTGTATTTTCCACGATAAATTCTACCTCTTTTTCTTTTTGTTTGATAAAGAGGTCTTTATAGTACCATTTTATTTCTTCAATCAGTTCATTGAGTTTGAACTCATTAATGGCAACCGATAATTGATCAGACTCAATTTTAGAAATGTCAATAATGTCATTAATCAGTTTCAGTAATAATCCGCCATTTTTTTGTATAAGCTGAATGTACATGATCTGGTCCTCTTCAGATAAACTTTCCTCGTCCAGAAGGCTTGAAAACCCGAGAATAGCATTCATTGGTGTGCGAATTTCATGCGACATGTTGGCGAGAAATGCCGTTTTTAATCGGTCAGATTCCAGCGCTTTTTTCTGTTCCAGAACCAGCTGTTTGTATACTTTGCTACGCTCAGAAATCATTTCGTTGGCAACTTCTCCCATTTCTTTAAATTCATTAAAATAGAGGTTGTCAATGTTAATCTTTTTATAACTCTGTTTGCCGGTGTTGAAGAAGCGAGTGAAGTTGCTAAAGTCGGCAAAATAATGGGAATTAAACCTGCGGATAACCATCGTTTCTCCCAGGATTACCAGTAGGAGGACAAAGAAGATAACCAACAGGTTTTTGATCAAGTCATTTCGAAGCAATTCCTTTTGATGTTCAATCTCCAATAAGATGTCGTCCAGGTAAAAACCGGCACCAACCAGCCATTTTGTTTCCGGAAATTTTTTTATATAGGAAATTTTTTGTTGCATTTTTTCTTCACCGATTTTGTTCCATTGGTAGGTGAAGTAGCCTCCTTCCTTCGAATTTTTTGTAATCTCTATTTCTTGCAGAAACACAGCCATTTTTGCAGAATCTGACCCGTCAAGCAGATTGAAATCACCATAATAGGGCTGACCATCAAAAACCACCGGATCGCCGTCTAACTCATTAATAAAAACATAGCCGCCATAGCGAAAATGATCGGCGCTTACTTTTTGGGCAACTTCGTTTTTAAATTCCTGATAATAGTCTTCATAGTAGGTTTTAGATCCAAAGTACCAGTTTAGCTGGTTGTGCTTTTTTAGGAAAACAATTTTGTTTTCAGGAATAGTGTCAGTTATGGCGAGTTCATCTCCATTGGTATAGTTGATAAATCCAGAGTCCTTATCTTTTAAAAATTCCAACTCCCGCTGTACAACTTTATTGCCATTGATGTCTGTGTGTTTAAGCAGATTTGAGCCGGTGTATTCCGGGCGTCCCGGATAATAAACGCCGATTCCATCCAGATCGTTAATGAAAACGTGCATGAATTCATTGCCATAGTCTAAGGCCGATACGGTTTCAATTATTAATTCCTCAAGATCTTTGGTGTCAATTTTGCCCTGATAGTAGTTGTATAGTTTGTCAGCAACACGATACGCATTTTTCACATTTTCATTGACTCTGTCTTTCAGCCTCCTGTCAAACGATCTTTTTTGGCTGGCTATGTATTCAATTTCAATATTGATTAAGTCGCGTAAAAACTCCTTGTGCTCTCCAATATGTGCTTCTTGTTGCTGCTTACTGATATCTCTGAAGATTAAAATTTCCTGAATGGAAATAATCCCGGCAACAAAAAAAGTCATCAGTAATGTTGATACGATTACAATTTTCCGAATATGATTAGTAATGCTCCTGGAAGCTGGTCGTCTTGGGGCTTCTGTTGGCTTGGTTTCTTTTACTGTTTGTTTTTCTTCCATTCAGAAAAAACAATTAAAATCGTTTAATTAAAGTCGTCACATTCAAAGTTAATCATATCTCTGAAATATTGTCAGTACTATGCGCATTCAATTTGTCTGTGTGCAGACTAGAATTGTAAGACTGATCTTTCAAAGATGTTAGGCTGAGCAATATAATTTCCTTATAATTCGTGTTTTACAGGTGCTTTGCTGTTAAAACATGTTAAACAATACAAATGAATTAAAAATTGGGAAACACTGGCACCTTTTGTGCGTTAATTTAGCCGATATTGAAAAAAATAATTTCTAATTATAAAATAAGACGAAATGAAAGACTATAAAAAAATTGGACTAACATTCATCGTAGCGCTTTTTGGTGCTTTCGTTGCAATATGGGCCTACACAAGCTTTTTTGAAGAACCACAATTGGTAACCGTACAACAGGATCAGGCGATGCGCTACGCAAACCTGCCATCTGCGCCACAGGGAGAGGCTCCGGATCTAACCTATGCGGCCGAAAATTCAGTTCATGCGGTTGTGCACGTAAAAGTAACCTCAAAACAAGAGGTTCAACAATATCATTCGAATCCTTTTTACGAATGGTTTTATGGCGACCGTACCCCACGCCAGCAACCACAAATACGTCAGGGTGCCGGCTCTGGTGTTATATTGAGTGAGGATGGGTTTATTGTTACGAATAACCATGTAATTGAAGGTGCAGATGATATTCAGGTTGTTTTGAATGACAATCGGCAATATGAGGCAAAATTAGTTGGCACAGATTTGACTACCGATATTGCCGTATTAAAAATAGAGGAGAATGGTTTACCCCATTTGAAATTCGGGAATTCTGATGCTTTGAAATTGGGCGAATGGGTATTAGCAGTTGGTAATCCTTTCAATCTTACATCAACAGTAACAGCAGGAATTGTTAGCGCAAAAAGTCGTAACATCGGAATTAATCGCGTTGATATGGGGATCGAGTCATTCATCCAAACAGATGCGGCAGTAAATCCAGGGAACAGCGGTGGTGCTTTAGTGAATATGAACGGAGAACTTGTCGGCATTAATACTGCTATCGCTTCTAGAACTGGTTCGTATGCTGGTTATTCGTTTGCCGTGCCGGCAAGTATTGTTGGTAAGGTTGTGGAAGATTTGAAGCAGTTTGGTCAAGTACAAAGAGCATTACTTGGAGTTATGATTCAGGACGTTGATGCAAAACTAGCAGAAGAAAAGGATATTGATATAATTGAAGGAGTTTACATTCGCGAGGTCAACGAAAATAGTGCCGCAGAAGAAGCTGATATTGAGGCGGGTGATATTATTTTAAATGTAGACGGAGTAAAAGTTAACTCAACGGCACAGCTTCAGGAGCAAATTAGTCAGCATCGTCCCGGAGATGTCGTGAAAGTTTTGATAAAAAGAGACGGTAATTCGAAACAAATTAAGGTGACCCTTCGTAACATGCACGGAGATACAGAAATTGTTAAAGCTAGCGACAACAGATTTCTTGGCGCCAGGTTTGAACAACTAACAGAAAACGAGAAATACCAACTTCGCATAAGCCATGGGCTAAAGATTACAGATTTAAGTAAGGGAAAGTTGAAAGATGCCGGACTTAAAGAAGGTTTTGTCATAACTGATGTGAACAAGGAAGAGGTTGAGTCGGTTAATGATTTTAAACGGATAGTTAACAGGGCTGATGGTGGTATTTTAATTGAAGGAAAGTATCCCAGTGGAGAGCCGGCATATTTTGTGTTTGGCACCAAATAAGTACATCATTGTTTACTTATAATTAACAAACAAGAAGGCTTTGTGCAAAGCTTTCTGTTTGTTTGAATTATTGACCTTAAAAGTCTATATTTGCACGATTTTTTTAGAAGGGTATATGAGACAATTAAAGATTACAAAATCGATTACCAACCGTGAGAGTGCTTCACTTGACAAGTATTTGCAAGAAATTGGCAAGGAGGATCTGATTACAGTTGAAGAGGAAGTTGAATTAGCACAGCGGATTAAAAAAGGCGATCAACATGCGTTAGAAAAACTGACCCGTGCGAACTTGCGTTTCGTGGTTTCAGTTGCTAAACAGTACCAAAACCAAGGCTTAAGCCTTCCAGATTTAATTAACGAGGGAAATTTGGGACTGATTAAAGCAGCTGAAAAGTTTGACGAGACCCGTGGGTTTAAATTCATTTCTTACGCTGTGTGGTGGATTCGTCAATCTATCCTTCAGGCATTGGCTGAACAGTCGCGTATTGTTCGATTACCGCTAAACCAGGTAGGTTCGTTGAATAAAATCAACAAAGCATTTTCGAAATTCGAACAAGAAAACGAGCGTAAACCGTCACCTGAAGAGCTAGCTGATTCATTGGAACTGCCTCCTGAGAAAGTTGCAGATACCTTGAGAGTATCGGGACGCCATATTTCTGTTGATGCTCCTTTCGTTGAAGGAGAGGATAACAGCTTATTGGACGTGCTGGTAAACAACGACTCACCAAATGCAGACCGTAGTCTGATGATGGAGTCGCTTGCCCGTGAAATTGAGCGCGCTCTCGCTACCCTTACAGAACGTGAAAGTGACATCATTAGGATGTTCTTCGGAATTGGTTGCCAGGAAATGACCCTGGAAGAAATTGGAGAAAGATTCGGGCTAACCCGCGAAAGGGTGCGCCAGATAAAAGAAAAAGCAATCCGTCGATTGCGACACACATCCAGAAGTAAATTATTGAAAACATATCTTGGATAAGAAATTCTTTTAAACCGCCCCACGAGGCGGTTTTTTTATGCCCTGAAACTTTTGTACCCCATTGTTGTTTTACCAATCAATATGAAGAAAACAATGATGGTACTTGCTTTTATTATACTTACAATTTTTGTTGTCGGCTATTTGGTAATTAGGTACAATCCGGCCTTTGGTAGAACACCGGACGGAGAGCAATTGGCTCGTATAAAGAACTCTCCGAATTATGTTAGTGGGAAATTTCAAAATCCAGTAGCGACAAATGTTCAGATTGACGACGTTCCATATTTCAAGTTGATTAAGGAATTTCTTTCAACAAAAGATGATCGAATTCCTAAAGAGGAAATACAGGTTGAACCCATTGATCAATCAAAATTTCATCATACCAAAAATAGTGTCAACATTTGTTGGCTCGGACATTCGACTCTTTTAATTGAAGTTGATGGTAAAGTGATCTTAACTGATCCCGTATTTAGTCAACGGGTTTCGCCATTCTCATTTATTGGAACTAAAGCCTTTCCGTATTCCGAAAATTATTCATTGGAAAGTCTCCCAAATATTGACTTGGTGTTGATCTCGCACGACCATTACGATCATTTGGATTATCGAACAATTAGAAGTTTGAAGAATACCGGTGTTCAGTTTGTAACTGCCTTAGGAGTTGGTGCACATTTAGAATATTGGGGAATTTCACCCGACCGGATAACCGAACTGGATTGGTGGGAAGAATACCAGTTTACCAATGAAATTCGATTTACAGCAACACCCGCGAGGCATTTTTCGGGACGAGGACTGACAGATCGTTTTTCAACCTTATGGGCGTCATGGATTATTGCAGGTTCAAAAACGAAGCTGTTTTTTGGAGCCGATTCCGGCTATTATCCCGGATTTGAGGAAATAGGCGAGAAGTATGGCCCTTTTGACATAGCTATGCTTGAATGCGGCCAATACAGTCAATATTGGCCATTTATCCACATGATGCCTGAAGAGACGTTTAAAGCTTCAGCCGACTTAAAAGCGAAAGCATTGCTACCCATTCATTGGGGGAAATACAAATTGAGTATTCATCCCTGGACAGAGCCGATTGATCGGTTACTGGCTGCCCGTGATAACGAAAACACAGAAATTGTTACGCCGCGAATTGGGCAGGTTTTTAACTTAAATTCGCCTTTTCCGAAGAAGCGATGGTGGAAAAATGAATATCACGAAAACTAAGGATTTTTATTTCTCTTTTTTCTTCGAGTCGCCTTTCATAAATGCCATTGGATTGTAGAAGATGTTGTCTCTTAATCTTGCCTGACGCGCCAACCTCCAATTCTCAACATAAGTTAATCCTTTATGCAATAAATCAAAGTAAAGAGAAACCATCAACAAAAACGTGAATAGCCATAATACGCCAATGTTGAATAGGATCGTACCTATTTTCCAGTCGCCAAGAAGCTTGTAAGAAGCATAAAAGTGCGCAATTCCATTGTTTTGAGCCGGCTTCCGGTAAATAGGTTCATCGCCCTGGTAAATCCTGTTTTCGTGTAAGTATGTTTTATGTAAGCTGTATTTGTCACGCACCAAAATCTCCATCTTTTTATTGGTGTATCGATCTCTAAATTCAATCAATCGCTCGTCTTTCCCATTAAAGCGCGAAAGCAAACTATTGTATTTTGCTTCAAGTTCGCTTGAGACTTCCTGATAGGCTAGTTTGTATTCCTGCTGCGATTTACGCAGGTATTGCGTCAGTAGATCTCCCCAGCGAGCATTGAAATCAGGTGTGCCAATAAACTCAAACGCCGATTGAATGGAGTCGTTAAAATGCCCGTTTTCTTTAAAGAGATCAGTAAATGAGTTTTTCAGAACAGGGATCAATGTTTGGGCATTTTCATTCTCGTTTTTATCCTCAAAAATGATGTAAGAGTTTAAGTATTTGTCAACTTCAGGAATCCAATAAAACGCTTTAAAACCGAGGTCGTTTTTCTTTTGTTCTTCCTCAAAAAGAATTTTCCGGTAGGCGTTGTTTTTATATTGATCTACAGCTAGTGCTTCGTAAGCCCAACGTGAACTCATAAGATCGCCAATTAAAGGCGTACGGTTGTAGCTGCTAAGCGAGGGATGCATCTTATTAAAATCAATAATCACACCACTAAGTAATAGCTGAGGAACCAGGATTAAGGGAATCAGGACATAAATGGCAACTGCCGAGTTTAGTCCTGCCGAAAGGTTTAGCCCCAGCAGGTTTGCAAAACAAGCAGTAGAAAATAGAATTGCCCAGGTGGAGAATGTGAGTCCCGGTATTTCAAGCATGAAATGACTGATTAGTACAAACGAAAATATTTGAACAGCCGAGATTAAAAACAAGATTAGTATTTTGGATGAAATATAAGCCCCCCGGCTCAAATTCAGGAACTCTTCACGCTTTAGAATTTTGCGGTCTTTGAAAATTTCTTCGGCACTAATACTTAGTCCAATAAACAGAGCCACAACGACACTCATAAACAGAAATGCTGGTAAGTTGTCGTTGTTGGCCAGCCAATATTTTCCTTCGTCAGAATATTTGGAAAAAAAGCCTAAAATAATCGCAAGCAATGGTGCCTCTAGCAATGCGATTGCCAGGTACTGTTTGTTCGACTTTTTGGTGGCGAAATCTCGTTTGATGAATAATTTTAGCTGGTTAAACCAATCCGGTATTTTAAAAAGAATTTTGGGGAAGACTTCCTTCTCGGCCGGATTTGTTTTCATGAAATCGAGTACTCTGGGTTCGACGTTCTTTTTGTAACGCTCGTACCAGTCTTCCGGCGATATTTTCCGACGGCGAATACTTTTCCCAAACGGATTTACCATTCGGGCTTCAATAATCTGAAGCGGTTGCTCAGTCTTTACATTTCCACAGCTTAGGCACTCGCTTTCATCGGGATTAATATAATTGGCCTGGTTTTTAAAATAGGTAATAGCATCCATCGGGTTTCCAAAAAAGACAACCCGCCCGCCTTTGTCCATAACAATCATGCGGTCGAACAATTTGTAAATATCGCTCGAAGGTTGATGAATGTTTGCAAAGACCAGTTTCCCTTTTAAACACTGTCTTTTTAGGAGGTGCATCACTTTTTCCGAATCGGCCGATGAAAGTCCCGAGGTCGGCTCATCAACAAACAGAATAGAAGGCTCGCGCATGAGCTCAAGCGCAATGTTTAATCGTTTTCGTTGTCCTCCACTCAAGATCTTTTTCAGAGGGCTTCCCACCACCAAATCGCGCGCTTCAACCAAATCGAAATCCTGAAGAGCCTGGTCTATTTTTTCCTCAATTTCTTTATCATTCAGATCGCCGAAACAAAAACGGGCATTGAATTCCAGATTTTTGTATACGGTTAGTTCTTCAAGCAAAAGGTCGTCCTGCGGAACGTAACCAACAACTCCTTTTAGTAATTCTTTGTTTTCCGGATCATGCAGATCGAAACCGTTTAGCGAAATGGTTCCGTTGTTCGGCTTTAGTTTGCCGTTCAACACATTCAGCAAGGTAGTTTTTCCAACACCGCTACCTCCCAGTATGCCAACAAGGTCACCCGATCGTTCCTGAAAGCTTAAGGGGTGCAGGCCATAGTTTTTTTTGGAGAAGCGATACTCCGTATTTTCAACATTTAGGACAATGCGCGGTTTTCCCTTTTCCTGAATAAAGCGTGTCATAACACTACTATAGTAGATCGGAATAATTCTGGAGGTCTTCAATATTGACCCGGGAGGAAAAACATACAACCGATTTTGAGTAAGTCGATGTCCATTCAGGTACATGTTACGTGGGCCCCAATATTTAAAGAAAAGGGTATTTATGCTTCCAACGCGTATCAGTTCAAGTTCTACTTGTTGATTCTCCCGGTATAGATGTTTAATCTCTTTATCATGATAGGTCTCATTGCCATTAACTACAAAGAGGCATGTTTTATCTCTTACCTTAGTTATTGAAAATAAATGAAACCGGTAAAGGTTATCATATTCTTTCGAATTAATTTTTAATCCTCGAGCTACAAGGTTGACCGTTTTTAGATCGTCCAGCTTAAAATCTCCATCTTGATTGATGAAATTTAATAGTTGGCCGACAATCATAAAGCGGGTACTCAAATCAAATTGAGTTACAATATCTTCGCAAATTTGGCTGAGATAGGACTTATTGATGAATTTTTCACCTCTACCGTTTTCTTCATATAAAATATCACGGTTGCTGATGTGATAGTATTCAACTGATTCAACGTAATGTTGATGATATAACTCAACCAATTCGCGGTTAAAGTTTTCATTAAGAAACGACCGCACCAGTTCAGAAGAAATCGATCTTGATTCTTCATCCTGGTAGTCTGTTATAATTGCAAACAGCCTGATCAGCGTTTCTATGATACCTTCATACATAAGTCTGAAATTTAAGAAAAAACGGATTTTTGTATTCCTATAATGTGATGGAACAACAAAAACCCGTTTTGTATTTTAGAGCTGACTTGGTCTTATTTCGTGAATTTATTTCTTACAGAAGTTAATAAATCAGTCAACTTAGTCACTTGTTCCTGAGTCATTGCAGTGGTACCCTCTTCCAACGCATAAATGTCATTGATAGCGACTATGTCAGCGTATACATCGCTCAACATCTCTGAATCTTTGTAAGACTCCATCATTTTTTCGAGTTTCATCAATGGTTCTTTTTGAAAAAGAATTGCTTCAATGATTTTCGGGTTTTGAAACGTATTTTCAGAAATATGAGTTGTCAAATACAGCCCTTCGAAAACAGTTCCTGAAAGCACTAAATAGGACACTTCTGGCCGTCCTTGCTCGTTTAAAGAAGTGTAAGCATTTTGGAACATGTTGGTGATAATATTCACCAATTCGTCGTTGTTGTCCAGATTTGCTTCAATTTGATCAGGAAGATTTTCTTCAAAGGCTTCAGTCATATCCAGTTCGCGCACCAATTTTTCTGTTGCCTTGAAATAATCCTGCACATCGGTTTTCTGGTTGTAAGTTGTTGCATAAGCCAAGTCAGAAGTGTAAATTCCCAGATTCACAGCACGGTCTTTTTCTGAGAAATATTCTGACGCTTTTTCAGGATCATTGGTGATTCCAACAATGTAGCTTGCTTCAATTTCGTTCAACATTTGAGTCACTTCGAATGCTGATGATATGGGGTAAGAGTAGTCTTCGATTTCTTCTTTTATCGTTTCCTCAACAATTTTGGGCTCGGTCTTTTTTTCTTTTTTCCCGCCTGTACATGCACTGAAAGTACCAGCAAACAGAGCTAATACGACAGCCAGAGAAACGAATTTAAGTGTTTGTGTTCTTCTCATACTTATGGTTTTTAATTGTAATTTATTTGTTTGATGAAAGTTAGCTTGTTATCTGCCTCACAAATGCAAACCTGATAACTGTCTTTTTAATTTTAAGCTAAAATAATATAAAAATGTTGGGTAAGGTATTAATTAAAAATGATTTTTTCATTTAAAGATGCATCAATCCTACATTTGAATGTTAATTGTATGTTGGAAAAAATAAACACCTACGAGTTTATAGATTTGAAAAAAGAGCGAAATGGCTTGTGCCCGATCGCTCTTTTCTAGTCATTTATTTGATAGGCTGTTTTTACTTGATCAGCTCTACGCTGCGACGTACAAATTTATCGAGTGCTTCTCCTTTTAGCATGCCATTTGCCAATAACGCTAAATCAACCATTTGCTTGGTAAATTTATTCTTCTTGCCAAAGTCACTAAGTTTTTCGCGTTTTTGTTGTTCTAATTCTGTAATTGCTTTTTGCAAATCATCCAGTTTTTCTTTGTCAGCGGCAGGAACTTCCTCTTCTTTCTTTCCTTCTTTCGCTTTTTCCAAAGATTCCTTTTCCTGTTTCTTGGCAGTTAAGTCTTCTTTTATTGTATCAAAAGCTTTACCTAACTTTTTATCTTTCGATTCCAATACTTTTTGTACCAACGGATGAGCTGTATTTACAACAAGATTTAAGCTGTCAGGCAGGTTGCCGTACATATTCATGCCTCCGCCGCCTTGCAACTGACCCATATCTTTCATTCGGCGCATAAATTCGTTACGCGTAATAACGATTGGTTGTCCGGCTTCGCCTAAATTTTTAAAATCGACAATGTAATTGACGCCATTATCCGCAGGGCAAACCGACTGAAATACCGGGCTCAATTCTTCTTTTTCTTCCCAACTCAATTCTTCTTTTTCTTCCTCTTTCTGAATCAGATTTTCAATCACATCCGAGTCAACACGAACAAAACGCTTGTCGCTATGTTGTTGCTCCAATTTGTTTAGCAGTGGAGTCGCCAAAACATTGTCCAGCACAAGCACATCGTAACCTTTATCTTTGGCTGTTTGCACAAACGAGTATTGTTCTTCCAGATTACTGGTGTATAAATAAACCAGGTTGTTGTCTTTATTCGTTTGGTTATCCTTAATGAGTTTTTCGTACTCTTCGAAAGTAAAGTATTTACCGTCGGTATTTTTAAACAGGAAGAAATTCATGGCACGTTCTGCAAACTTCTCATCGGTTAGTATTCCGTATTCGATGAAAATCTTCAAGTCGTCCCATTTTTTCTCGAAATCCTCGCGGTTATCTTTGAATAGTTGGTGCAAACGATCAGCTACTTTCTTGGTAATGTGACTACTGATCTTTTTCACATTCGAATCGCTTTGCAAGTACGAACGAGAAACGTTTAATGGGATATCAGGCGAGTCGATTACACCATGCAGTAATGTCAGAAATTCAGGAACAATTCCTTCAACTGAATCAGTTACAAAAACCTGGTTCGAATACAACTGAATTTTATTTTTTTGAACTTCGATGCTGTTTTTCAAGCGAGGGAAATACAAAATGCCGGTCAGGTTGAATGGGTAATCGACATTCAGGTGAATATGGAACAACGGATCTTCGCCCATTGGATAAAGCTTACGGTAGAATGCCGAATAATCCTCATCTTTCAAATCAACCGGAGCTTTTGTCCAGGCTGGATTCGGATCGTTAATCTGGTTTTCGTTTTCTGTTTCAACCTCTTTACCATCTTTCCATTCTGTTTCTTTTCCAAAAACAACCGGAATTGGTAAGAATTTACAGTATTTATTCAGGATTTCTGAAAGTCGGGCTTTATTTAAAAATTCTTTCGAATCTTCGTTGACATACATGATAATGTCGGTACCAACCTCTTCGCGCTCGGTATTTTCAATGCTGTACTCCGGACTTCCGTCACATTCCCATTTTACAGCTTGCGCACCTTCTTTGTATGATTTGGTTATAATCTCAACCTTATCCGAAACCATAAACGACGAATAGAAACCTAATCCAAAGTGGCCGATAATTGCGTTGGCATCGCTTTCATATTTTTCGAGGAATTCATTGGCTCCCGAAAAAGCAATCTGATTAATATACTTTTCAATCTCTTCGGCTGTCATTCCAATTCCATTATCCGAAATCGTAATGGTCTTTTTGTCTTCATCCAACGAAATGCGGACTTTCGCATTCTCTGTTGAAACGGAAGTTTCTCCACGCCCGGACAATGTTTTTAGCTTTTGAGTTGCATCTACCGCGTTTGAAACGATTTCACGAAGAAAAATATCGTGATCAGAATACAAAAACTTTTTGATGATGGGGAATAAATTGTCACTGGAAACGCCAATTTTACCTTTTTGCATCGCTTTTATATTTTTTAGTTTAACATCAATTTTACGGCTCCTCTTTTTCAAAGCTTGTGCCATTCTCAAAAAATGACGAATTGTCACGATTGTTTGCAAAAGCTTGATTTATTGACTCGCAAAAGCTGACTTATCTCGGTTTTTATGTCAGTTGTATTGCGTTATTTTAGGTCAAGTAAACTTTCAAGCAAGATGACCCAACTCGAAAAATATTTTAAGCCCTTTCGTGAAAACATTATTGGTATTGATCAAACTTTTTCCAGCCCCTTTGGAGAACAGAAAATTTTGTATGCCGACTGGATTGCCAGCGGACGGTTGTATCGACCAATAGAGCAGAAAATGTTGACGCAGTTTGGCCCATTTGTAGCCAATACCCACACCGAAACCAGCGAAACGGGCGCCTTAATGACGAAGGCTTATCTATTGTCGCACAAAATTATAAAAGAGCATGTGAATGCCGGTCCCAATGATGTCATCATTACCGCAGGATTTGGCATGACAACCGTGATTAATAAATTTCAGCGAATTCTGGGGTTGAAAAATGGTAAAGTTCCGGGAAGTAAAAATATTGAGGAAACCGAAAAGCCGGTCGTTTTTATCACGCATATGGAGCATCATTCGAATCACACAAGCTGGTATGAAACAATTGCCGATGTAGTAATTGTTGAGCCGGATGAAAATTTGCAGGTTAGCACAGAAAATCTTCGTAAAAAGCTGGAGGAATATAAAGATCGCGCGTTTAAAATTGGAGCATTTACGGCCTGTTCGAATGTTACAGGAATACGGACACCTTATTTTGAGATGGCCAAAATTATGCACGAGTTTGGCGGAGTCGCTTTTATTGATTTTGCGGCTTCGGCTCCGTACGAAACAATTGACATGCACCCGGAAGATGCGATGATGAAACTGGATGCTGTTTTGTTTTCGCCCCACAAGTTTTTGGGAGGCCCGGGCTCGTCAGGAGTGCTGGTTTTCGATAAGTCGATGTATCGAAACCCCGTCCCTGATCATCCGGGCGGTGGAACGGTGGATTGGACTAACCCATGGGGGAAATACAAATATGTCGATAATATTGAAGTTCGCGAAGATGGTGGAACTCCCGGTTTTTTGCAATCAATAAAAACAGCTTTGTGTTTTCAGTTAAAAGACCAAATGGGTGTTGAAA
The DNA here is from genome assembly GCF_055140945.1 of Sunxiuqinia sp. Lineage (NCBI taxonomy): Bacteria > Pseudomonadati > Bacteroidota > Bacteroidia > Marinilabiliales > Prolixibacteraceae > Sunxiuqinia > Sunxiuqinia sp. The sequence continues at coordinate 63,392 of NZ_JBSQYS010000008.1, read as the reverse complement.
ATATCAGGCAGCGTGAAGAGGAGTTGTTGGCTCTTGCCTTTGATGGTTTAGGCAGCATTCCTGACGTTAAAATTCTTGCGAATGAAGAGCGAGATCGTTTAGGCGTAATTTCATTTTATGTGCAGGGTGTTCATTACAACCTGCTGGTGCAGTTACTAAACGATAAATACGGGATTCAGGTTCGGGGAGGTTGTGCTTGTGCCGGGACTTACGGACATTTTTTATTGGAAGTAACAGCAGAGCGATCCGATGCGATCACCGATAAAATAAACCATGGCGATATGTCAGAAAAACCGGGATGGGTGCGCTGGTCGCTTCATCCGACGATGACTAATGCAGAGGTCGAATTGTTCATTGTGGCACTGAAAGACATCATTTCCAATATTTCAGACTATTCAAAAAAATACAAGCCGGTGCCTCGTACGAATACATTTAGCCATAAGGATGAAAAAGACTACCATTTGAAAGTTGCAGAATGGTTTGAACTTTAAGTATTCAGGAGTTCAATTAACTCGGCTTTAAAATGTTTGCTCACGGGTAGAAAAGCATCCGCAATTTTTAATCGATTGCCTTCAAGATATTCAATATGCTTAAGGGCAACCAGGTATGATTTATGAATTTGACAGAAGCCGGTTGACGGTAGTTTCTCCAAAAAAGCAGCCAGCCGGTCGTAAACGGTTAGTGTTTGGGTGGTTAAAATGAGTCGGATGTAATCGCCCATGGCTTCAACATAGAGCAATTCATTCAAGTCTAACCGATATATTTTTCGGTCTGCTTTCACTACGATGAAATTATTAGTTGTTTCTTCCTTGCCTGCCTTTTGCAGAAATCGGTTGACGGCTTTTAAAAAGCGAGCTTGTTCCACCGGTTTGAGGATATAGTCAATTGCTTCCAACTCGAATCCTTCAACAGCATGTTCTGCATAAGCAGTAATAAAAATAATGTCTGGAGGATTTGGAAGGCTTTTGATCAGTCCAATTCCGGATAGCCGGGGCATGTTGATATCCAAAAATATCAAATCAACTGAGTTTTGTTGGATGAAGTTTCGTGCATCGATCGCATTGCCAAAGGAATTTAGAAGCTCCAACTCGGGGCAATCGGCGATGTATTCTGCAATCAAATCGCGCGAAAGCGGTTCGTCGTCGACTAGAATACACGAATGCTGTTTCATTTAATCGAAAGTTTAAGTTTAACAAGGTACCGTTTTTGCTGATCATCTATAACCAGTTCGTGTTTGTCAGGATATAGCAATTCCAGTCGTTTACGAACATTTTGGATGCCCATCCCTTTGTATTTATTTTTTGACAAATCCTCTTCAACCCCTTTTCCATTTTCTACAAAAAACTGAAAGTCATTGTCCGAGTTTGCCCAAGCAATTGAAATCCGACCATCTGTATTCAAGTTATTAGTGCCATATTTAAAGGCATTCTCCACAAATGGCAATAAGAGAAGAGGTGCTATTTTTAATCCCGAAGGATCTCCTTTTTGGTTGACTTCAAGATTAAAATCCGGTTCCAAGCGTATTCGCTGAACTTCAATGTATTTATTCAAAAAATGCAATTCTTTTTCCAGCGATATGAAATCAGTCTCCGCATCGTAAATCACATAGCGAAGTATGTCTGATAATTTTAATACCAGTTGAGGTGCCAGGTCTGATTTTTTTCGTGTCAGCGAGTACAGGTTATTTAGGCTGTTAAAAAGAAAGTGTGGATTCAGTTGCGAACGGAGTGCGCGCAGTTCGCTCGTTGTTTTTTCTTGTTCAACTTGATTAATCCTAAACCAAGCCCTTGCCAGCTTAATTAAAGTTGTTAAAACGAAGTAAACCGCGAAAAACAGAAGGATGTCCCAAAAGGTATAATAGGCGATGAAATAGTAGCCCGGAAACAAATAATCAATCCACCGCTCAAAAAGTTGAAGGTAAAATTCTGCTCCAAAAGCCAATGATATAATAATAGAGAGCAAGTACCAACCGTATTTGTTTTTAGCCAATAGCCGGGGAAAAAGGATCGCTTCATTCAGGTACACAACTACCAGAATCGGAAGGTGAAAAACCAATGCGTAAATCAGATCGATTTGATGAATCTCGGCTGAAACACGCAATATATTGACCAATACCAGAAATGAAAGAGACCAAAAAGCCAGGTGTTGAATCGGTCGTGATTGAATCAGTTTTCCTAAAATGGATAGCATTTTTATGATCATTTTTTAATTCTATGTAACTCCACATCCACTCCATCTTTGAATGCTTCCTCCGAATTTACATATTTTACAACAAACTTTTGGAGTTCTTTGGGTTTAGCGGTAAGCAATATATTTTCGCCATTATTTTCATGATGAATACGGATTCGATTTTGTTCGATTAAATCTTCCAGCCATTCCGGATCAAACCAATTAATTTTGGCTTCACCGTTTTCCAGTTCCAGTTTGGCAAAACTGTGAACTGGAAGAGCATGCCAATCGAAGAGATCGGGATCTTTGTCAAAATAATCATCCAGGTAGAAGTCGAGAAAATAATGGTCGTCTAGTTTGATTAAATGCACCAGAAAAGACTTTTTTGATAGTTTGTCATCTTCTTTGATCCGAAGAATATAGGCTGTGCTATCCAGATTTTCAGGTTTATGTTCTCCTTTGTAGTTAAACTCAAATTGCCAAACGGAAGAGTCCGAGTCTATCCATTCTCCAAGTAGAAAATCATTTGCATAGAGATCATCATCGGTGTACAGCGGATAGAATGAGAATACCATGCATCCGGATAAAAACACAAAAAGTAATGCGATCAGATATAAGTTTTTTGATTTCATGATGTTTGATTTTTATTGGATTACGACTTAAAAAAACAAGAACTTTTGCTCATTTTAAAATTTATTCGTCAACAGGACGGGTTTTCTCGTTGAAAGAAGAGTGAATTGCTTTACTTAGCTTTAAATTTGATATATTTGAGCATAGCTAAATTTTTAAAGATATGAAAAGCTACAAACCGTATTTAAGTTTAAGCAAATCAGTTGAAAATTACGTGCTTGACGTAGTTTTTTCGGCAAGTAAGTTGCAAACAATCGCTTCTATCCAACAGCAAGAAATTGTCGTTGAAGGAAAAGCCTATTGGGGAGTGATTATTACCTTATCAACAACCTCTCAAATCGTTAATGGTCCCGATGTGCCAATTTTTTCTACTACTGCTGATATTTCTTTCGACAAAGCAGGGGAATACAAAACCATAAAATGTGTTGTTCGGCAAGTTGTGCCAGACGGTGAAGTTGGTCCTGCTAGAGATAAAGAGACTGATGTTGATTTTATTGATGGAGATTAATTAAAAAAGTAAAAGAAATGAAGAAAGCAGTTTACTTTATTGATGTTAGCATTTATTATTGCAACCAGTTTTATTTTGTCAGGTTGTCAGGATCCAACCGAAGAATATACCGAGGCTGACAATTCTGAACAGATACAAGTATTAGACCGTCAAAGTAACCTTATCGCTCCCTCTCAGGATTAAGAAACAGATATCGATTTTGGAGATGGCAATTAGTCGTTAAATTTTTAGGGGAAGTATTAAGGACTTTCTTTTTTTTTGAATAAAGCGCTACACTTTTTGTAATTTTAGCTTTGATAAAAGAACTTTTTTAATTCAAGGTCAGTATGTTGAAGCAAGTATTGCTTTATTTCGTTGTACTATCCGGACTATTGGGTAATAAAATCAGAGCAACCGAATTGTCGGATTATGATACTTTGAAACCAACAGCCAAACTAAATTTTCTCGAAAATTTGGTTGACCGTGATTTGGATAGTGCCATAATTATAGGCAATGCTATTTTGAAAGAATCAACAGTTTCTGATTCTATTTTAGTTGGAGCAAAGATTTTACTGGGGGCTGCATACTATGATTTAGGACAAAAAGATACTTCGTATAGCATTCTTAATTCAGTTTTAGAGCAAGCTCAAACAACAGGAAATCGATTGATTGAAATTAAAACCCGCACTCAAATAGCTTCAAAACTCCGGGATGATTACCAATTCGAAAAAGCTATCAAACATCTAATAAGTGCTGAGCGATTATTGCAAAATTCTGATCCGATAGATCTTCGTTTCGACATCCTAAACAGACTTGGAGCAACTCATCGTAAGATGAAAGACTATTCGAGTGCGCTAAACTACTTTTCTTATTTAGAAGAAAACTATTATTACCAGTTAAGTCAGATACAGCGCTATCTGTTGTTTGTGAATAAAGGCAATGTTTATGCTGTTCAGAAAAATTATGAAAAAGCAGAAGAACTATTTAATAAGGCCTACGAAGAGACTTTAACAATTGACAACAGACCTGATCTCCGAGCATTAATCACCTATAATCTGGGGACTTTATATTATCGGCAAAGGAAATTTGACAAATCTGCAAAATACGTCTCAGAATCGTTAAGATCATATTTGAAAATTGGAGATCAGGTGAATATTGAGCGTTGTTACCGGGTGCTCGGAGCTATCAATTATGATCAAAACAATTTCTCACAAGCTGAAAAATACTACTTAAAGGCATTAGAAATTGCCCAAAGCATTGGTCATAGAAAATCGATATTAGGGAATTATAGAAATTTATATTTGAACTATTGGGCAAAAGGCGAGAAAACGAATAATTCTAAATATTTAATGAGTGCACTTGAATATTATTCCAAATGGTCTAGTTTAAATGATAGCCTTTATAAAGTTGAAACAGCCGAAAAAATACTGGAGCTCGAGAAGCAATATGAAACAGAGAAAAAGAATGCTCATATCACCTTGCTGAAAAAAGAAAATGAACTTCAGGAAGATGAAATTGTATTGCAACGCACCCAGCGTAATTACTTGTTGATTGTTATGTTGTTGGTGACTGGCATCTTGGGGATCTTCATTTATTTTTATTATTACAACCGAAAAATTAATAAGCTTTTGCAACTACAGGGGAAGCGCATTTTGAATCAACGAAATCAAATTTCGAAGCAAAATAAAAAGCTCGAAAGATCGATAAGTACACAAAACAAGCTGTTTAGCATTATTGCGCATGATTTGCGTAGTCCATTAGTTTCAATCTCAAATGTTTCGAAGTTGATTGGCCTTTACTTAAATGATAAACGGTATGACGAACTCGAAGCGGTTGCGCAAATGATGGAACAAAAAAATGAGCAGGTACTGGATCTGACTGACAACCTGCTTAGTTGGGCAAAAAGTAAAACGGAAGGGCTCACCCCAATTCTTGAACCGATTCGTTTTAGCGAAGTTTTGGAAGATTGTATGGACCTATATCAGCCCATTGCAAAGACCAAGGAAATTCGACTTAGTCATACCGATAAGAAGGGCCTGATCCTTTGGGCTGATCGAAATATGTTGAGAACCGTTTGCCGAAACTTGATTAATAATGCCATTAAGTTTACACCACGGGGAGGATCGATTACTGTTGATTATTCGAAAAAGAAAAAGTTTGTGGTGCTTTTTGTGCAGGATTCAGGGGTCGGGATTCCGGAAGAAAAAATAGCTTCGTTGTTCGAAATTGATCGGGCAAAATCTACTCCGGGTACAGAAGGCGAAAAAAGTTCGGGATTGGGCCTGACGGTTTGCAAGGAATTTGTTGATGCCATGAACGGTAAAATATGGGCCGAAAGTGAAGCCGGAAATGGTAGTCGTTTTTGTATTAAGCTTCCATTGTATAATCCTGAGGTTCATCAAACGTCCTATCAAACTCCTGCTTCGGTAGATCTTAGTGCATCTTCAAACTAAATGATTGGATAAAAAAACATCCGAAGTGGAAGCTTCGGATGTTTTTTTATGTATGTGTTTTGATTATAGGTCAGATAGAAAATCAGTTACATTCTTTTTAATGCGAGTTTGAATCGCATCAACGTCTGATTTTTGGAAGTTGTCGCCTGTGATTTTTTCAAATAGCTCAATGTATCGTTCCGACACCGAATTGACAAAAGCTGCATCCATCTCAGGAATTTGCTGTCCGTCTTTTCCCTGAAAGCCATTTTCAATCAGCCACTGGCGCACAAATTCTTTTGAAAGTTGCTTTTGTTTTTCACCTTTTTGCTGGCGTTCTTCGTAACCTTCAGCGTAAAAATAGCGACTCGAATCTGGCGTGTGAATTTCGTCAATCAAGTAGATTGTGCCATCTTTTTTACCAAATTCATATTTGGTGTCAACCAAAATTAATCCCTTTTCGGCGGCGATCTCAGTACCGCGTTGGAACAATTTACGGGTATAATCTTCAAGTAGTTCGTACTCCTCTTTATTCACTAATCCTTGCTCAATGATGTCTTCGCGCGAAATATCTTCGTCGTGGCCTTCGTCGGCTTTGGTGGTTGGGGTCAAAATTGGTTCAGCAAACTTTTGGTTTTCAATCATTCCTGCCGGCATTGGTACTCCACACAATGTGCGTTTGCCATCGCGGTATTCGCGCCAGGCATGCCCGGTCAGGTAGCCACGAATCACCATTTCTACTTTAAAAGGTTCGCAATGGTGCCCAACAGTCACATTCGGATCAGGAGTTGCAATCTTCCAGTTGGGAACAATGTCTGATGTCGCATCCAAAAATTTCTCGGCGATCTGATTTAGTACCTGACCTTTGAACGGAATTCCTTCAGGTAAAACCACATCGAAGGCTGAAATACGATCAGATACGATCATGACTAAATACTCGTCGTCGATATTATAAACATCTCTGACTTTTCCGTGGTATACACTTTTTTGCTTGGGAAAGTTAAAATCAGTTTTTGTTAATGCTTGCGTCATTTCCTGTTGTTTTTATCTTTTTTGAATTCTTCTTTTCTTGCTAGTTCTTTTTGATAATGCTGGTCGTAGGCATTGACAATGTCGCGTACCAATCGGTGTCTGACAATATCGCGGGTGTCAAATTGTACAAAAGAAATATCTTTAATATTTCGCAGTATCTTTTTTGCCTGAACCAGGCCTGATTGATGAACCGATGGCAAATCGATTTGTGTTTCGTCGCCGGTGATAATGAATTTTGCATTCATTCCCATTCTGGTTAAAAACATTTTGAGCTGGTTGAGGGTGGTGTTTTGAGCTTCATCCAAAATCACATAGGCATCGCTCAATGTGCGACCACGCATAAAGGCCAGTGGAGCAATTTGGATGATGCCGTCTTTCATGAATTCCTCCAGCTTTTTTGCCGGGATCATGTCTTGCAAAGCGTCGTACAGGGGTTGTAAATACGGATCAATTTTTTCCTTTAAATCACCGGGTAAAAAACCTAAACGTTCGCCGGCTTCCACGGCAGGGCGACTCAGAATAATCCGCTTTATTTCGCGATTCTTCAGTGCGCGGACGGCCAATGCAATTGCGGTGTAGGTTTTCCCCGTTCCGGCAGGGCCAATGGCAAAAACCAGGTCCGATGTTTTGCTTTCTTCTACCAACACGCGTTGGTTTGGTGTTTTTGCCCGGATGGGTTTCCCACTATTACCATGAAGTAAAACTTCTCTATCAATTCCTGTCTCAAGTTGGTTCAGATCATTATTCATGACCTGTTCAATTGTATCAACGCTCAGCACATTAAATTGGTGATAGTGATCAAGTAGTAGCTGAAACTTCTTTTCAAAAGCTTCACTTTCTTTCTCATCACCCTGAATAATTAATTGATTGCCGCGACTGACAATATTCAGTTTTGGGAAATACGTTTTGATCTGATCAATTTTGGTGTTGTTTACACCGTAAAACTCCAGAGGATCAATGCCTTCGAGATATATTTGTTTTTCGAACATAGACTAGTTTAATTCCGCTATTTGTAACAGCAAAAATAGCAAAATTGTTGGGAGTAGTTTGAAAATTATACCGCTGGGCTTTTCTTCTTTACAAAGAATAAAGATTGTGTGCGAGCTAGTTTTTAGAAATAGTCACCAATAAATCTTCAATGAGTTTGATGGCTTGCGATTGTTTACAATTGAAATTATTTAAAAAGATGGCGAATAGAATCGGCTGTTTATTATGGGTAATCAGCTCTCCTGCATAACACCTGACTCGGGTCATGCTGCCACTTTTAGCTCGCAGCGTTTTGCCGGTAAAATTCATTGGGTTGAAGTAATAAAGTGTGCCATTGGGAACATATGGAAGGGAGCTGAACCAGTTTTTACCTTCGGGACTTTGGGTTTTCATGTAATACATAGCTTGAACCATTTGTTTGGCGGTTAGGCAGTTGAAGTGTGACAAGCCACTTCCGTCGGCCATGAACAGGCCATCCATATCGATGCCTCGTTTTTCCCAAAAGTCAGTTATGACATCAATTCCTTTTTTTGTTGAACCTTGCCCGTGGATCATATACGCTAAATATTTCAGTAGGTGTTCGGCAAATAAATTTACACTTTCGTGATTGGTTACCCGAATGATGTCGATCAATGGGGGCGATGTTGTTTTTGCAATCAGGTGAGTTGATGAGTCTTTCAAATTGCTTTGCTGACTTTCAATTAAACCACCAATTGTTATCTGTGCGTCTGATAATCGGTTTCTAAAATCCCAAGCCAGCAAATAGGGTGGGTTTGGAACCGAGGCTTTTATAAAAAAGTCTTCCCGTCCTTTGGGAATGGTTCCGCGGATTGTTCGCTGGTTAATCATTGGTGCTCCAAATACATAAGCCTGATCGCGATTGATCGTTGATGATTTGACTTGGTTGATGAATTTCAAATCGGGGATAAAGGGTTTGGTGTATTTTAATGTCGTTAGTTCTCCGGCCACGGCTGGTGATGAAAAATGGATTTGATACATATTATCATATACAGAAAGTCCACTGGCACCGGCACCATAGTAATTCCCGAGATCTTCCCAAATCCAGGTGTTCGGAATCATCTGTTCTTCAAAAATAGTCGCATCGGTTATTAAGTTGCCGGTTACATGTTTAATATTTTGCTTTTTTACGGCCGAAGTCCATTCATCAAGAAAGTGTTTTTTGAAGTAATGTTCTTTAAAATATTTTGATCCCAAAGCGGGATCCGCGCCTCCGACAACAATCAAGTTTCCAAATAAAGTGTCATTCTTTACTTCACCGGTGTAGCAGAGTTTTGTTTCAAACCGATAACCAGCCCCTATCATTTCTATTGCCGTTGCCGTTGTTAATAGTTTTAATGTTGATCCGGGAACGAGGCTTAGTTGCGGATTGGTTTCGGCTAGAATTTCTCCCGTTTCAGCATTTTGAAGGTAAATGCCAATTCCGGCATGTTTCAGGTAATCGTTGTTTTTCCAGAGGGTTATTTCATCTTTCAACGACCATTCTTTTTGCTGGGCGATACTTATAACCGGATAAAGCAAGGTTAATATGACGACTAAATATTGTGTTGTTTTTTGCATAGAGCATTTCTGAAATTCGACTTAGCTTGCGAAAAAAGTCGATTATAATTATTAATTTGGACGGAAGGTATTCATTTCACCTGAAAATTATAAAAAAATCAATGTTAAAAACCATTTTCATTGTAGGCACAGGCGGATTTTTGGGCAGTGTTGGACGTTACCTGACAGAGCTTTTGGTTGAACGGTATTTGCATAGCTCATTTCCTTGGGGAACTTTGTTTGCAAATGTAGCCGGATGCTTTCTTATTGGATTGGTGTATGCTTTTTATGAACGCGGAAATTTACTCACTCCTGAATGGCGTTTGTTTATGGCAGTCGGGTTTTGTGGTGGTTTTACAACATTCTCTGCCTTTGCTTATAACAACCTTTCTATGCTTGCTGAAAATAACTTGCTTCAACTTTTAGGGAATATCAGTTTGAACGTGATTGTAGGAACGGGGGCAGTCTATTTAGGAATTGTTGCTATTCGTTTCATCTATAGTTAATTCTTTTCCTTTCAATTTCAATTTGTGGTTTAAAGCCAGGTTCTTTTTTAATGTTAGCAGGGTTTAATTATGTAGAAAGTTTCTACAATTACACGGGTAATCCCCATCTGCTAATTTTGTTCTTTGACCCACTTGACGTGTTTAAAATTGTTAGTAATCTGTTGTTTTTTAGTTGTTTATGCGTTGTTGTTGGCTCGAGTATACTTTGTGGCACACTTATCTCTATAAGGGAGGGGGTAGAGTTAATTATTACAAATTATTTAAATATTAAAATTAAAAAGTTATGAAAAAAGGAATGATAATTACAGCCGCAGTAGCAATTATGGGAATTAGTGTGCCAGCCGCAAGTGTTTTAGCTGGAAATGCAGTGAAAGCTAAAATCGTTGCTCAGCAGGACGTGAAATATGAGAAAATAGATAAGGAAGATTTGCCCGAAGCGGTAAGCAAATCAATTTCTGAAGGGTATGCTGACTACACAATTTCTGAAGCTTTTAAAGGTACCGATGGTAGTTTTAAAGTGAAACTTGAAAACGGAAGTGAAAAACTTGCTATCTTTTTCAACGAACAGGGTGAATTCCTGAAGATTAAAAAAGACGAGCAGGCAGCCCCAATGGAGTAAGGCTCATCACTTTAATAAAACATAAGAATTGCTTGGATGCTATAAAATAAGTGTCTTAACCTCTATCACGAAGATTAGATTCTGACTGATAGAGGTTTTCTATTAAACTTTTTCTCACCAGAAAACTTATACTATCAGAGATAGTTCAACGTTATTTTTAATCAACCAAAGAATATTAATACGATCGTGTTTTAACCCATATGATAAACATTCTAATTATAGACGACGATGTTACTTTTTGTTTAATGTTGCAAACTTTGCTAGAAAAGAATAAGTATCGCGTAACAACTGTTTTTTCCCCCATTGAAGCCAAACGGATTATTCAGGAAAAAGAGTTTGACATTGTCATGACTGATCTTCGGATGCCGGATATGAGTGGAATGGATCTGATTCGGTTAATCAAAAATCAGGCACCCGCTTCCCAGATTATCATGATGACAGGTTATGCTGATATCGCCACCGCTATTGAGTCAATCAAAAAAGGAGCATTTAATTATATCCCCAAGCCTTTGAATCCGGATGAAGTGTTGAACGTTATAAAAGAGGCATTACAGGCTTCAAAAAATGAAACAGCCACGTCGGTCAACGAAAGCAAAAGGGGAAAGACATCTGATTATAAAGAAGGAGTCAGCCGTCCATCACGAAAGTTAAATCAACATATTGAATTGGTGGCACCCACTCCCATGTCGGTGCTTATTACCGGGGAAAGTGGTACCGGGAAAGAATACGTTGCCCGATTGATTCACAATAAGAGCAAACGTTCTGACAAACCTTTTGTGGCGATTGATTGTGGCGCGATTCCCAAAGAGTTGGTTGCCAGCGAGTTTTTTGGGCATGTAAAAGGATCATTTACCGGCGCGATTGGCGATAAAGTAGGAAGTTTTGAAGCCGCCAGTGGAGGAACCTTATTTTTAGATGAAGTAGGAAATCTTCCGTATAACACGCAAATTCAGTTATTACGGGTATTGCAAGAGCGAAAGGTAAAACCCGTTGGAAGCAATAAGGACGTAATAGTGGATGTTCGGATTATTGCTGCAACCAACGAAAATCTGACCGGTGCGCAAGAGAGCGGAGATTTCCGCGAAGACCTTTATCATCGGTTGAACGAATTTCAGATTAATGTGCCCCCCTTGCGAGAACGAAAGCAAGATATTATGCTTTTTGCGCATTACTTTTTGGAGCAAGCAAATCACTATCTAGAAAAAGCTGTTGAGGGCTTTGACAAAAGTATGGAAGAGGTGTTCATGAATTACGGTTGGCCGGGTAACTTGCGAGAGATGAAAAATATAGTCAAACGAGCAACCTTGTTGGCTCATGGTAAGCAAATTACCCTGAAGGAAATTCCAGATGAATTGTATATCGGGCCGGAAAGTGACCAATTCGCCCTGTATCGCAAAGAAAATGAACACCAGGTTATTCGCCGGGCGCTGGAAGCGGCAAATTATAATAAAAGCCAAGCTGCACGATTGCTGAAGGTTGATCGGAAAACCTTGTACAATAAAATTAAGGCTTACCAGATTGAGCTTCCTGAAAAAGATAAAACCTAATTTCCTTTACTCAATGTCGTAGTCTTTTCGAATGGTGGCAATTAGCTGTTCTACTTTTTGAATGAGTTCTAGCGTTTTGCTGTTCCACTCTTCGGGTGCAAGTTTCTTTTCTTCCATTAGCTCCAAAATAGGGATGAGCTCATTCACCTCAAGACTTTTAAAAAGCGGTAGCATTTTATGAGCTACATTCGACAACATCCGGTGATTTTCCCGATCATGGTATAGTTTTAAATTGGCCAGATTTTGTTTTGTTGAAGCTACAAATGATTGCAAAATCATCCGGGTACTGCTGTCGTCACCCGATGTAAAGGCCGCTATCCGAGTGGTGGAATAGCTGGAGCCGGCGGTATATTTTTTATCAAATTCATATTTCATGATGGCGTACTCTTTCTGGTTTTAAAAAAATATAGCTGTTTTATTTTATAACAAGGGCTTCGGAAATTTGTTGTTTAATTGGGAAATGCTCTATGCTTATTTGGGGTGGTAACATGTTTCAATCCGAACCAGTATAACATAAATGAGTAGATACAAGAGTGAGAGGTGTTTTTGTGGTTGTGTATTTAAAGATGAATTTTAACGTTTAATAAAGCTACATCATGAAAGGAAAAGCAAGTGTTTTAAAAATTTACATTTCCGAATCAGATAAGATTGGATCATCACCATTGTACGAGGAAATTGTCAAAGAAGCCAGGAATGCTGGATTGGCCGGAGCAACTGTTCATCGAGGGATTTTATCATTTGGTGCAAGTCATTCCATTCATACCATGAAAATATTTGCGTTGTCCAGTCACCTCCCCATTGTTGTAGAGATTGTAGATGAAAAGAGTAAAATTGGTGCGTTTTCAAAGCAGGTAAGTGAATTAATTGGTGATTCGAAAAAGGGAGCATTGGTGACCATTCAGGATGTGGATGTGGTAGAATACAAGTCGGGAGAAAAATATAGTCATTTTAAAAAGGGCTAGAACGGTTTACGTGTTTCGATAATTCATTCAAAATAAATAAACTAATTGGTCAACTTTTAGCACATCTGTTTTAGGGTTTGTCGAATAAGCTTATTGGCTAAGCTGTATTTTTCAGCTCGTAAATAATAGCTTCTAATCGTGCTTATTAGGCGTTTCTTTTAATTGATTTAACGACGTTTCTCCCGTGGTTAAATTTAGGTTATCCCTTTGCTGTTGTGCTTATGATTTTCAGGGGGATTTCGTATATTTGCGATCGGTTTTTGAAAGTTTTTCAAAATCAGTGTATTAAGATAAATTACTAAGTTTAATTCAAAACCATAAATCATGTTAATTAATAACGTCGTTGGTAGAGAAATTTTAGATTCTCGCGGTAATCCTACAGTGGAAGTTGAAATCACTTTGGAATGTGGAGCTATTGGTTTGGCTGCTGTTCCTTCTGGTGCTTCAACAGGTGAAAATGAAGCTCTTGAATTGCGTGATGGCGATAAAGGCCGTTACCTTGGAAAAGGAGTTTTAAAAGCTGTAGAGAACGTAAACAACGCAATCGCCAAAGAAATTATTGGTATGGATGCTTCTAACCAAGTTGCTCTTGATAGCAAATTGTTGGAGCTTGACGGTACCAAAACAAAATCAAAATTAGGTGCTAACGCGATGTTGGGTGTTTCTTTAGCCGTTGCCAAAGCTGCTGCTAATGCACTTGACCTTCCATTATATCGTTACATCGGTGGAGCCAATGCAAAAACATTGCCTGTTCCAATGATGAACATCATTAACGGAGGATCTCACTCTGATGCTCCTATCGCTTTTCAGGAATTCATGATCCGCCCAATTGGTGCTCCTTCTTTCCGTGAAGGATTGCGTATGGGTGCTGAGATTTTCCACAGCTTGAAAAAAGTATTGTCAAAACGTAACTTGAGCACTGCTGTTGGTGACGAAGGTGGTTTTGCTCCAGCTTTGGACGGAACTGAAGATGCCTTGAACTCAATCATCGAAGCAATTAAAAACGCCGGATACAAACCAGGACGTGCCGAAGATGGTGGTGATGTTTCTATCGCATTAGACTGCGCTGCTTCTGAATTCTTCAGCGACGGCGTTTATGACTATAGCAAATTCGAAGGAAAAGACGGTGCAAAACGTAATTCAGAAGAACAAGCTGCTTACTTGGCTGAATTGGTTTCTAAATTCCCGATCGATTCAATCGAAGACGGAATGGACGAAGGTGACTGGGACGGTTGGGTTGCTTTGAACGCTGAATTAGGCGACAAATGCCAATTGGTTGGTGACGACTTGTTCGTAACTAACGTTGAATACCTGCAAAAAGGTATCGAATTGGGAGCTGCTAACTCAATCCTGATTAAAGTAAATCAAATTGGTACATTAACTGAAACATTGGATGCTATTGAAATGGCACACCGTGCAGGTTATACTTCAGTAACTTCTCACCGTTCAGGTGAAACTGAAGACTCTACGATTGCTGACATCGCTGTAGCGACTAACTCAGGACAAATCAAAACAGGTTCATTGAGCCGTTCGGATCGTATGGCAAAATACAACCAACTGCTTCGTATTGAAGAGCAATTGGGTGCTGCTGCTATCTACGGATACAAAAAAGTATACAAAAAGTAATTCTTACTACAAAATAATAAAAAGCCGCTTTCCGAAAGGAGAGCGGCTTTTTTGTTGTGGTAAAGTCATTCCGAACTTTGTATTTTTATTAAACGGGTTGATATCATTCTCTTTTAAAACCAATCTAAATTGAAACAATTTTAAACATAATTCTGATAAGTTTTGTAATTTGGCGATTGAGGCTCTATATAAAGTTAAATCATTGAAAGACCATTCAGATGCAACCCGTAATCGACCACATTCAAATTACCGTCAAGGATCTAAAAGTAGCTGAGAAGTTTTACGATAAATTTTTGCCAATAATCGGTTTTGATATCACGAATAAGGTGAGTGCATTTATCGAAGAGCACGAATTTCATGTCGTTGAGTATACGCATGAACAATTGGCTTTTGCAATTACTTCGCCGAGAGAGGCCTTTAAAAACGACCCGGTACATCGCAGGAAGCCCGGAGCGTTGCATCATTTAGCTTTTAAGGCTGAATCGCGAGCCGAAGTTGATCAGGCTTATTCGGACTTACAAAGGATTGGGGCTGTCATTGTTTCCGGACCCCAAATACACCCGGAGTATGGTGAAAACTATTACGCTGTTTACTTTAAAGATCTGGAAAATATGAAGTATGAAATTGTATGCAATTGCGTCATAAAAAAAGGGCTTCACAAATTGTAAAGCCCTTTTCTATGAATTTCTTTTATTGATCATTCGCTATTCATCGAAATCAAGAATTCTTCAATCGAATCTGTGCGCATCAGACGCGTTTTAATAAAATCCATTGCTTCCAATGAGTTCATATCAGCCAGATAGTTACGCAAGATCCATATTTTATCCATCATTCCTTTAGACATTAGCACGTCTTCGCGGCGTGTACTTGAAGAAACAATATCCACAGCTGGGAAGATGCGTTTGTTCGACAATCTGCGGTCGAGTTGCAGTTCCATGTTACCTGTTCCTTTAAATTCTTCAAAGATAACGTCATCCATTTTAGATCCGGTTTCGGTCAATGCTGTCGAAAGAATGGTTAATGAACCTCCTTCTTCAATATTTCGGGCCGCTCCAAAAAAGCGTTTCGGTTTGTGCAGGGCATTTGCATCAACACCACCCGACAATACTTTACCTGAAGCTGGCGCAACCGTGTTGTACGCACGAGCAAGACGGGTAATTGAGTCAAGTAAAATGACCACATCATGACCACATTCAACCATTCGTTTGGCTTTCTCCAAGACCATCCCGGCTACACGAACATGGCGGTCGGCTGGTTCGTCAAAAGTTGAAGCGATTACCTCTCCGTTCACGCTTCGTGACATGTCGGTAACTTCTTCCGGGCGCTCATCAATCAATAATACGATCATGAATACTTCCGGATGGTTAGCGGCAATTGCGTTGGCAATTTCTTTTAATAACATGGTTTTACCCGTTTTGGGTTGAGCCACAATTAAACCACGCTGTCCTTTTCCTATTGGAGCAAATAAATCGACAACCCGTGTTGAGATATTGTCGTGTCCATTTCCAGTGATATTGAATTTCTCAGTAGGGAAAAGCGGAGTCAAATGGTCGAATGGAACACGATCTCTAATGTAATCAGGAGTTCTTCCATTGATTTCGACTACTTTGATAAGCGGAAAATATTTTTCACCTTCTTTCGGAGGGCGAATTGTTCCGGTTACTGTATCTCCGGTTTTTAAGCCAAATAGTTTGATCTGAGATTGAGAAACATAGGTATCGTCCGGAGAGTTCAGATAATTATAGTCAGATGAGCGCAGGAAACCATAACCATCAGGCATAATCTCCAGAACGCCGGAATTGGTAATAATACCTTCAAATTCATATGATTTATCCGTCCCGGAATTTCCATGTTTACTCTTACCATGCGGTTGGTTATTGTCCCATTTGGATTGTTTGGGTTTCCGTTGCTGTGGTTGTTGTTGTGTGTCAGGAGCTTTTTTATGTTCCTTTGCACCTTGATCCTGAGATTTATCTATTTTTTTAACAACCGTAGGCTTAGACTGCTGATGTTTATCTTTCTTGACTTCTATTGTCTTATCCTTGGCAATGTCAGGTTGAGAGTCTGTGGGTGGTTTTCCTTGATCGCCTGTTTTCTTCGACTTGTCAAAGAATGAGGACGCCTTTACAACCGTTGCACGTTTGCGCTTTTTAGGCTCTGGATTTTCATTACTATCTTGATTCTGAGAGTCTTTATTGTCTTGCTTTGTAGGGGTGCCGGTATTGGCTTTACTTCTAGACCCTTTTTCTTTTTTTGATGGTTCTGATTTTTTTTCAGAAGCAATAATTGCCTGAGTATCTAGTATTTTATAAATCAGGTCTTGTTTTTTGTAGGATTCTACTTTCTTAATGTTAAGCTCTTTACCGATTTCCTTTAATTCGGGAACCAACTTTTTGCTTAATTCAATAATGTCATACATATATTTTGAAATTAATTACATCTATTCAATGTCTGGAGGAGAAAAGTAATAAAATGCCTTTGGGTAAAAATAGTCGGACAACGTTAAAATGTCGTTATATTCTGCAATTATAAGTAATATGAAACTATTACCCAAAAAAAGCGTTTAATTTCTATGAATATTTTAATAATTTGCAAATTCGATCCAAAACCAAAACCATTGCTTTTTGTTCATTCATATAGAAAAACAGCCTATTCATAACGAATTTCGTTTAACTCATGAAATAAATGTGTAGAATTGTAATAAATCATCTGAATTAACTATTTTCACTTCCGTAAATTAAGCGAGGACGATTTTCCTTGATTGGTGTTTTTATAATACTCAGCTCCCATGAGACAACTTAAAATTACAAAGCAAGTTACCAACAGAGAAACCTTATCTCTTGATAAGTATCTGCACGAGATTGGCAAAGTTGAACTGCTAACTGCCGAGAAGGAAGTTGAACTTGCTAAACGTATTCGGAAAGGTGATCGCGCCGCGTTAGAAAAATTAATAAAAGCGAATCTTCGTTTTGTCGTTTCAGTTTCGAAACAATACCAGAATCAAGGATTGAGTCTTCCTGATTTGATTAATGAAGGGAATTTGGGCTTGATTAAAGCTGCCGAACGCTTTGACGAAACCCGTGGGTTTAAATTTATTTCGTATGCGGTGTGGTGGATTCGCCAGTCGATATTGCAAGCACTTGCCGAGCAAGCCCGGATAGTCCGTCTGCCTTTAAATAAAATTGGATCGATTAATAAGATTAACCGCGCATTTTCGAAGTTGGAGCAAGAGTATCAGCGGGAACCCACGGCGGAGGAAGTGGCTAAAGTATTGGAAACAACTGCAGGAGTTGTGGAGAATGCTATGAAAGTGTCTAGTCATCATGTTTCAATGGATGCTCCAATGCGTGATGAGGATGGCAATAATCTTTACGATGTGATGCTGAATGACGAGTCTCCCAGCCCGGATAACAGCCTGCTCGATAACTCATTGAAAAAGGAAATTGAACGGACGTTGTTAACCTTAGGCGAACGAGAAGCCGAAATTTTAAAATATTATTTTGGGTTGAATGGCTATCGGCAACATACGCTGGAAGAAATAGGAGATATTTTTAGCCTTACTCGTGAGCGAGTTCGACAGATTAAAGAAAAGTCAATTAAACGGTTGAAAAACAACTATCGAAATCGCTTGCTGAAAGCTTATCTGGGACAGTAAAACTAAATTTCAACCCCAAAAATCAATTTTCATAAACGAGGAGAAAACCTACCTTTGTGTAAAAAGATATAGCATATGAGCACACAACTTGTCGCCCCTTCGATCTTAGCTGCTGACTTTTCCAAATTAGGTAGAGATATTGAAATGATTAATAGCAGTAATGCTGACTATATTCATTGCGATATTATGGATGGAGTTTTTGTTCCGAATATTTCATTTGGAATCCCTGTTGTAGAAAAGGTTGCTGAAGTGGCAAAGAAACCACTGGATGTGCACTTAATGATTACGAATCCTGATCATTTTATTGTTCCATTTCGTAAAGCCGGAGCTTCCATATTGACGGTGCATTACGAAACGTGTCCTCATTTGCATCGAACCGTTAGTTCAATTAAAAATGAAGGAATGAAAGCAAGTGTATGTTTAAATCCGCACACCCCCGTTCATTTACTCGACGATATTATTCATGATCTGGATATGGTGCTCATTATGTCAGTAAACCCGGGTTTTGGAGGACAAACATTTATTAAAAATACCTACCAAAAAATTCGTGAGTTAAAAGAGCTTATCATGGTTAAAAATCCAAAGTGTTTGATTGAGGTAGACGGTGGTGTGAACTTTGAAACAGGACGTAATCTTTATGAGGCCGGAGCGGATGTGCTTGTTTCAGGAAGTTTTATTTTTAAAACTGACGACCCAATTACTACGATCAACAAATTTAAGACACTATAACCAATTTACGTTGCCTGACCGGGAGGGCAGTCAGGGTTGCTTTTTAGCTCTTTTAAGCTGCAGCTTGTGGTGCAAATGCCACATTTGCCCTCGTCTGATGTTGAGTTCCTTTGCTTTTTTAGCGAACTCATCAGTTGGTAGATTTTCCAAACAACAAGCCCTAAAGTAATAGCCAAAATTGAGTATGTAATAATTTCCTGTACCATGCTGATTTCAATAAGGAATTGGATGCCGGAAATGTTTTCGATTAGAAGAAAAACCGGGATATGTGCAATACGAGAAACGATAGAACCCAGGCTAAGGCTGTGGTGTAGAACATCGTAAATATGGCCCAGAATAGTTTGCCTGATTCATTTCGAATAGCTGCAATTACTCCTATACAAGGGAAATACACCAAAATAAAAATTAAAAACGCCAGAGCCACCGGAACAGAAATGATGAGCTGTCCTTTTTTTGGACCTGTTGTATAACGTTCCTGCTGAAGTTTCTTGGTTAAGCTAACTTCCTGGTCATTCTCGACCTGGTATAGAACGCCCATGGTGCTGACAACAATTTCTTTGGCGGGCAATCCAGCTAGTAAGCTCACACTCATTTTCCAGTCGAAGCCTAGAGGGCGCATTGCCGGCTCAATAAATTGACCGATTCTTCCCAGGTAGGAATTCTGCAAACGTGTTGCTTCTTGCTTTAATTCAAGCTGATGAATTGTCTTTTGCTGAGCTTGCGTTTCCTGATTTGTTTGACGTTGTTCAATTTGAGTAGCAATTTGTTTTGTTGCATCGGTTTGGCGGGGGAAATAGCCCAATGCCCAGATAATAATTACTCCAATCAAGATTACACCACCAATTTTTTTCAGGTATTGCCAGGTTTTATCCCACATGTGTATCAATACATTTCGTGCTGTTGGGATCCGGTATGGGGGTAATTCTAAAACAAATGGAGTTTCCTTACTTTTAAAAATGGTTTTATTGAATAATTGGGCAATCAGGAAAGCAAGAAATATGCCTGTAAAATAGATTCCGACTAATACAAGTCCCGGGTTGTTTGGGAAGAATGCTGAGATAAACAACACATAAACCGGAAGCCGGGCACTGCACGACATAAATGGGATAATCAGCATGGTTAAAAGTCGGTCGGTTGGGCTGCGTAATGTGCGGGTAGCCATAATTGCCGGTACATTACATCCAAATCCCATCACCATCGGGATAAAAGATCGTCCGTGGAGACCAAAGAAGTGCATGATTTTGTCCATGATAAATGCAGCACGTGCCATGTAGCCGGAGTCTTCCATGATCGAAATAAAAAAGAAAAGGATCAGAATGTTGGGTAGAAAAACCAATACACTTCCAGTTCCATCAATGATTCCGTTGGTGATTAAATCGTGCAACATCCCGTCTTCCATGTGCGACGATACAAAACCACTCAGTGCACCTACCAGATTTTCAATCCAGGTCATGGGGTAACTGCCAAGCGTAAATGTGCTGTAAAATGCAACGAAGATGAGAACAATAAAAATTGGCATGCCCATTAACGGGTGCGTTAAAACTCCGTCAATCTTTTCTGATTTGGATTTTTCTTTTTTTAATTTCTGTTTGAAATTCTCTTTTAGTGCCCCTGATATAAAGCCATATTTGGCATCTGTAATTACCGTTTCGCTGTCTTCGTTAAAAAGCGTCTCAATCCGGTGCGACTCCTCTTTTGTAATTGCTTTTATCTGGTCGAAATTTGAATAACGCGACAGGTTGAAAAACGTTTCATTATCTTTTTCCAGCAATTTTAAAGCTAAAAAACGAGAGGAAATTTTGTCGGTAATGGGTTTGTTTTCCTTTATTTTAGCGCGTATCCTGCGAATCGATTTCTCAACTTCTTGCCCATAGTTGATATGGACATGCCGCACAATCGGATCGCGATCTTCATAGACTTCAATCGATTTTTTCAGTAGCTCGTCAATACCTTTGCCTTTCGAGCTAATTGTGGGAATGATAGGAATCCCCATCATTTCACCCATTTTCTCGTAATTGAAAATGCTTTTGTTTTTCAACAGCTCATCATACATGTTCAGTGCGCAAACTACTTTGATGTCCATATCAATGAGCTGGGTCGTTAAAAACAGGTTGCGTTCCAGATTTGATGAATCGAGAACGTTGATAACAAGATCCGGTGTTTCTTTCCAGATGTATTTGCGCACGTATATTTCTTCGGGCGAATAGGCTGTCAGAGAGTAAGTTCCCGGGAGGTCAATCAGGTTGAATAAATAGCCTTCTTTTTCGAATGAAGCTTTCTTAGCGCTGATGGTTACGCCACTGTAGTTGCCAACATGCTCTTTTGATCCCGAAAGAAAATTGAAAAGAGTGGTCTTTCCGCAATTTGGATTTCCTACCAAGGCAATGTTGATAATTTTGCCCTTTTCGTTAGCCGATTTCTTCAAAATCTCCTTATCAATGACTCCTTCATAATTAGCATTGATAACTTCTTTCGCTTCGTTAAACGACACCACCTCAATCAGGTTAGCCTCAGAACGACGCAAGGTAATATTGTAATCCAGAATTTTAAACTCAATGGGGCCTTTAAAGGGGGTGTTTTTTACAACTCTGACTTCTTTGCCCTTTACAAATCCCATTTCAGTGATTCTTTTTCGGAAAGAACCATGGCCCAGAACTTTTGTTATTATTACTGTTTCGTTATTTTTTATCTCTGAAAGCCTCACACAGGATCCCCTTTATGCTAATTTGATTTAAATTAAAATAGAGTTGCAAAGATATTTAAGTTTTTAAAAAAGATTGGAGAAATACAGTAAAAGCCATGCATGATTTTTGCATTAGCTTAACTTTGTAAACTGAAGGAACTAATATGAAAGATGAAAACCATTTAAAACACATACAAGACGCAATTAATGCTTTGCCCGAAGATTTCAATATCCTGGAGGAGCAAATCGACATTAATTTGCAAATGACCTATTTTGACAAAGCCAAAGAATTACGTGATGCAGAGTTTGATGAATCGTTGATTGATAAAGCCAAGACTGATTTGTATAGCGATGAGGTTAGCTTGGAGGACAAAAAGCAATTGTTAGTTCAGCTGGCAGGTTTTGACGATGTTGAAGCATTTCGCATTGTCGAAGCTTTCTATAAACAGGCCCCCAAGGAGATTAGAGATTGGGCGGTTCTTGCCTTTCAGGAAAGCCGCATGGTGATTCAAAGTTCCTTGCTTGGCGAACAGCAGGTTTTTATTTCAACCGGACTCGGGGGTAAAGGAAAAAATATTCGTTACTCCGTAGCCATGCATCGCATGGGGGAGGGGCAGGCGTTTAATGACACCCAAAAGAAGCTGGTAAAAAGTGAATTCGAGTATTTTTTACAGAAAAGTGAAGGGGAGTTGGAAGAAATAAGCTTTGAAGATCAATATGCATTGGCCGTATTTTTATTTCCTTTAAAGGAAAACTTGCATATCATTTTTAAATCTTTCATTGACGAATGCAACCAGTTTGGTAATTTCCTGAGTGAAGATGTCATTATCACCAATGTAAAAAGGTTGAAAGTTGAAGAATTAGATGAATTTTTAAAGAACAATGATCAAGATGAACAAGAATAAAGTAAATATGGCTTTGCAGGTGCTGCCTCAAGCTGAAGGTAAAAACAGTTATGAACTTGTAGATACAGCCATCCACCTTATACATGAGTCTGGATTAACCTATCAGGTATGTCCGTTTGAAACGGTGATTGAAGGTAAATTTGATGAATTAATGGACTTGGTGAAGCGCATTCACCAAGAGCTTGAAAAAAATGGAACAGAAAAATTAATGACTTATATTAAGATTCAGACTGTTTTTCAGCAAGATGTGACAATCGACGATAAAATGCACAAATATAAATGAGAAAAAAAGCAGAAATAATTTGATTCTTATTTCTAAAAAACGTTATATTTGCACCGCTTTTGCACTGGACCTGTAGCTTAATTGGATAGAGCACCTCACTACGGATGAGGAGGTTGTGAGTTCGAGTCTCGCCAGGTTCACGAAAAAAAACCCGCTAAAAAAAGCGGGTTTTTTTATTTATACCTGACAAGGGATAAAATTGGATTCTCTACCACTAAAATCTCAAATAGATCTCCATATTTTCGCTTTCTCTATCGTTTTTTCCTTTTTCAAATATCGAATATTGAATTTATTGCTAGTCCGCTATATTGCCACTAAGATAAAAAATGGATCAGTTTAAATTTCCGGTGGAGTAAAAGTTATTATCATCTTTCTTCGGATAGTCTCGATATAGTCTCGTTTATTTTGCGATTTCATGCATATTTTGGTGTCTGCCGCAAAATAAAAAAAGCACCTAAATCTATGATTTAAGCGCTTTTAGTCTTTTTGACTTTTTACTTGGTGACTCAGCTGGGATTTGAACCTGTCGCTGTTCCCAGCTGATTATCAATATTTTCGCAAACGCCTAAATCCTGAGGTCTCGATATAGTCTCGATTGATAATCAATACATTACAATACAAATATAGACAAATTTAATTGATTTTCTGAAATATAAGATAAAACTATTCATGTATAATTTCTTCATTCTGACACAACTCACCCGACAGTCACTCAATTTCGTTTTATAGCGTAGAATTTCAAAAAATGTCCCTTTGAGCATCTAACAATTTTCTCACCTTTCCTGATGTTGAAAACTTTCAAAAAAACCGCTATTAAACTGTATTTTTTTTGAATTTGTTTCGGTAATTTTATGTCTTTGACATTCAAAAACTATCCTTTAAAATTTTTAAGATCATGAACGAAGAAAAAAAACAACACAATTTGATTACCCTAAAATTCTCTATTACAGGAAAGCCTGTGATAGAAATTGAAAAAGTGAACCTGAATCAACCACTCCGTGTTGCTGTTGAAAAGGCTTTTGAAGCTAGTGGAACAACAAGGCCAATTTCCGATTATGATGTTCTATTCAACACGACAATGCTTAACATATCTTCAAAAGTTGAAGAACTTGGATTGACTGATGGAGCATTATTAATGGTTAGTCTAAAATCAGGGAAAGGTGGCGAATAGTAGCACTAAGCAATATGTTGATATTGAGGTTACAAAAAATAAGTTTAATAATGAGATTAATGAATTCACTGCATTAGAAAAGAACTACAACGAGCGCGGTGTCTTTTTGGTTGAAATTCAAGGATTCACGTTGCGATTACTTTTTACTGCGCCTCAAATCAAACCCAGTCCCGTCTTGTTCTCGGTAGAGCTCGATTACTCAAACTGGGATTTCGAGCCTCCTGCTCTGAGGGTGATAAATCCCTTTACTAAAGCAGTATTACGTAATAATGAAGTCGGTGTTCAATTCTTACAATGGAATAACGAAGCTCAGGATGCTCAATCTTTATTAGTTGGCCATGATATTCCCTTCCTTTGCATACCTGGCATAAGGGAATATCATCAACACTTTCACCATTCAGGGGATTCATGGATGTTGTATAGAACGAGAGGAGAAGGAAAACTTACAGATATAATTGAGAAGATAATAAAGCATGCAACCTTACCATTGGTCGGTTATCTTGTAAATGTAAATGGGCATTCAATCGTATTTCATAAATTTCCACTGGTAAGCGATAAAACCAAAGCGCCATAATGAAAGGATATTCAAACATCGAGTTAATTATAATCTCCAATGAATTGTTAGCTCGCGCATATAATTTTTTAAGATATGCAGGATCAAAGGGTGTCGAAGGCATTTGTTTATTCGCTGGAAATATGGATGACAATAAATTTATAGTGAAAGAAACGATAATTCCACGTCAAACTGGATATATTATGGAACAGGGGCTTATGTACGCTGTAGACAGCGACGAGCTACGTAGATTAAGTATATGGCTATATGAAAACAATATGCAGTTGATAGCTCAAATTCACAGTCATCCAACTGTTGCTTACCACTCTGAAGCCGATGATCGGTTTCCGATTGTTGATACGATTGGCGGTATTTCGATTGTAGTCCCAAATTTTGCTTCCGGAGATATCGATCTTGAAGAAGCAGCTATCTATCGTTTATCCTCAAATAAGAGCTGGAATAAGCTATCAAATAAAAATGTTAACTCACTATTTAGGATTAAATAAAAATGGCATTAGCTAGGTATTTCTCAAAAGATTTGTTGGCTTTAAACAGGCTGCTTAATACTGATTCCTCTGTTTTTGAGGAAATAATAAATAACAAGATTGTTACCCTTGCGTTCGACATAAACGCTGTCGAAACGCATGAAGGGTCTTGCGGCCTTGATCTAATTATCAGATTGTTAGCGAGATTTTATCCTAAATTAAGAATCAGTGATCTGTCTGGAACAAACCAGGCAAAACAACGAGAACTCGTTGAACTAGCAAAGAGGATCAACGGCAACATAGAAATCGTCCCAGATTCGGAAAGTGAGGATATTCTAATTATCGCTGGCGCTACACAAAAGGAAATTACAAACAAGTCACCTAAATTTTATTTTGGATCAGAAAACTGGATCGCCAAATATTCAGTTTCGAATATTCAAGAATTTGGAAGCTCTGAAAACCCATTTGGAAGTGGAATAGCAGCATGTATTTTAGCTTCCAATGTGTTTAGAACCTTATTTTCTGACTACATCGTTTATAATGAAAAAGATTTTGAATTTGAATTTTCATCATATTCATTAGAGTTCGGTTCACGTGATAACCCTCCGTTAAAAGACATAATACTAGATGATTTGACAATCGCGGGTGTTGGTGCCGTTGGCAATGGTTTAGTATGGGCGTTAGCACGGCTTGAGGCAATTCGTGGAGAAATTGCATTGATTGATAGCGAGACAATTAGCAGAACAAACCTCCAACGTTACGTCCTTTTTAGAGAAGAAGATGAAGGACAAGATAAAGTACTTGTCGCCAAAACTTTTTTCAAACAGATCAATTTGGATGTCCATACATGTAAAGGAGAATGGAAAGATTATATTGAAGAAAGAGGAAATTGGGATATCCATTGCGCTGCTGTTGGCATTGATAATGCCAATGACCGCATCGGAATTCAAAGCTCTTTACCTCAGGTTATCTTTAATGCATTTACAGAAGATGGAGTCATTGGAATATCGCGACACCTTGATTTTATAAATGAGCCGTGTCTTGCCTGTTCGTATATCCCTACTTCAAAGAAAAAAAACCGAACTGAAGAAATTGCAGAAGAATGTGGTATCCCGGATAAGGTTGACCTAGTAAAGGACTATTATAACTATAATGCAGCGGTAAACGAAGTAATTCCGAATTATACGGTAAGTCTTTTGCAGGAAATTGCAAACAGGAAAGGGATTCCGTCTGAAAAACTTGAACAATATAATGGAAAGAAACTCGACGAATTTTACTCTGATTTTATTTGCGGAGGTACGATCTTGACACTATCTAATGCAGACGATAAAATAACTGAAGTCGACGCTCCATTGGCATTCCAATCAGCATTGGCTGGCGTATTGTTAGCAGCAGAGTTGGTAAAGTATTACATGAATGATGGTCACCCAACTGAAAATCGAACGGACATTTATGTTTTAAGTCCGTTATGCGATATAAATCCATACCATCGAAAACTGGTGAAAGATGTGACTGGACGCTGTCTATGCGTAGACGATGATTTTATAGACAGATATCAAGAGAAATGGAGATTATAGTTTTGGTAGAACATCCAATTAAATTCTGAAAATGGATAAGGGTGATGATCTCCGGATTCTGTTTACCAAACCTGAACTGAATTGAACCGAACCGAATGATAAATAGACGTATCCAAAGGACATCCTAGTGTGCCTGGACTCACAGAGCACAAATCCCTTTGTGGTAATCTGACATTTACGTGGAGTGGTTTTACCTTTCAAAATTCTGAAACGAACCAAAAAGGGGCACTCGGCCCATAGCCGTCAACCTAAATCCATAACTAGCAGATTATGAGCATGTAGCTGTTTTTACCCCCGCTCCTTTTGAGAGCAGGGTTAATTTTAGTTATTTCATTCATATCAAGGAACTTTCTAAAGTTATTAAACGGGATTGAGTTATGCTGATTCACCCCGTTCTTTTTATTAAAAATAGCAATAATATTCTATATATCAATACATTGAGTGCATTATTTCTTCTGAGCTAAGCTTATTTTTTTTCTTCTCCAGCCAATGATTCCTGTATAATAGTTGATCAATCCAAACCCAAAAATGTGATAGCTCCTGTAAACCGTGTCTTAAGACATTTCTTAAACGGTAGGTGTTATCAAACAAGGTTTTAAAACATTTAAAGAGACTAAGCAACTTGCCTGTTTTCTGGTACATCAGGGGGCGTTTGCTCATGATGATATTCCAGTTGACAATCATCAGGAGTAGTTTAAAATATAGATGACACAACCACCTTGTGTATTTCATATTCCGGATATGATTCACCCCTAGTACTGATTTCCATATTTTGAAGACCAATTCAATTTGCCAGCGTATTTTATAAATCAGGGGAATAGCCGAAATAGGCAAGATATCTTCAGGAACATTAGTGATACTCAGGTTGAAACGGGACATCAATTTAAATTTTTCACTACTGGTATATCCTTTTCGTTTATGTGTTTTGTTTGATTTTAAGATACGCTGTTGGTATACCTCGTCGGGTAGGAGATCAATAATCAAGCGAACCGGTATCTTCGGTTCATTCCCGATACACACGTCTTTTTCAATTCTGGTCAGACCATACTTTTTCATGCGCCGGTACAGGGCACCAAAATCCATCTGTCGAAGTTCCCCTGCCTTCAACTCATAGACGATTGTTTTTGGGCGAAGTCTGGAAATGAAGAATGCTTTCTTTTTCTCAATATTTAGAAAGGATTTGAATGCAAAGTAACCAAGATCCCGGATGATCAGGTCATTGCTCTGAACCATTTCCAGGGCTTCAAGTGAATCTCTGACATCAGGTCTGTTTGCGGCTGTCAGGCTCAGGTCAATGATTTGTCCACTTTTTAAATCAAACTCAAACTGAACACAGGCGCCAGCTTTGGAGGCTGCACCTCCCGAACCTGGGAGATGTTCGCTGTATTGTTCCGGAAGTTCAAACCGGGTCGAATCTTTTATGACAACCCGATTGAAAAAGTTTAGCCATCCGCTATCAAGCTGGCTAGTTAACTGGCCGCTAAGTTGCTTTTCTATAAGCAACTTCAGAAAATTTACTGCCTGGTTATTGAATCGTTTATCAATACCTTGTTTACTTATCCCAATATCGTGTGAAGACTGGGCTTCAACTGCAAGTTGATTGAGACTTTTTAACTCGGAAAAACTGGATTCATACATCATTAAATCAAAAAACACAAACGGGTTTAACTTGGATTTACGTTTCTTAAACCCCGTTTTAATAGCCGCATCCATCAATTCTTCTGAACTGAACAGCTTCTTTAAAGAACTTGCTATTTCTTGGGAGTTGTCTTTGAACTCCCCCCTTTATATTTAGTAAAAAAACTAAAAACCAGATCTACCAAATTGAAAATCGACAAATCCGGTTTTCTTAGGTTGACGGCTATGGGCACTCGGCCCCTGTGTCTCAACCTAAAGAGGATTCCCTTTTCCGGCATAGACTTCTTCATCTGCCGCAGAAGAAAGAAAACTTCGGAATTCCGGTTCTCCGCAATCAGAACACAGCAGCGTGCGGGTTCGTGGCCAGTAATAGGCTACAGCTCCACGTGGCAAACGAACCTGGCACTCTTCGCAGTAACTTGGATAACGTACTGCAATTTGTCTTGGATCATCTTTGTATCTCATCATCAAAACCTCCTATAGTTTTATTCTGACAATAATCATCAGCATTGGTTAATCTTCAGATGGTTTCATAATGAAAATCGCAGGCGATGGGTCATCAAAATCCCGGGCTGTAATCAGGCCTTTGAGCGTGACTTCCCGCAACAGCCGGTTCGACCTGTCCGTTACTTTTTCGTTCTGCTCCCAATCACCGGTATCTGGCAGTTGGACCAATAGCTTAAACAGCAAGTGGGAAGAAGATTCCTTCCGGGCGAAATAGGCAAACATGAACAGCACATCCCATAACCGGCCACCCTGATCCTGATAGCCTTCCATTCCTATGGGTACTTCAACATATTTGTCCCAAACTGAGCGGGTCAGGTAAACCGGATGACGAATCCCAGCTTCCTTGGAAATCTTTTGATCAACTTGAATCAGAAAACCATCATCAACGGCTTGTTTGGTGGAGTAAACTGAAATCGGTTTTAAACTCTTGAAATCATTCATAATAGATCGCCGCTTGCCCTGCGGACTTATAATGGCATCTGGCACGCCGTTAAACTTAAATTTTTGGCGTACCACAATTGAGCTGTCCCGGATCAGGTCAACGGGGTGCATGTCAGGTTTTCCGTGCGGATAGCATGTGCGATATGAAAAGGAAAAGCTGAACGCATCCGAAGGAAACGAGCCACGAAAAGCGAGTTCCCCTTTACCGTTCCGGGAAGCGAAATAACTTTGTCGGAAATTTGAGTAAAAACAGGGAACCTGAAACAGATTGTCATGAAACACTAAGGACTAACCCAAAAAGGAGCGGTCAGCGCCTGGTGCATGGTCGAAAAATGATTGGCCAAGGCAATCATCGGGGCTTTTGAATAGTAGGACCAGTCCAGGTGTTTCGACCAAAAGCAGTATTGGGCTTCTTCGCTGTTCAATGGCGTGGGATCGTTCAATACATCAAAAAGCCGTATAAGAAGCAAAATAATATTGATCCCCAAGATAAAATATGCTCCGTATTTTGAATAAAAATTCTTGTTCATAGCTAATCATTGGTATCAATCTGGATAATTTTCATACATTTTCTCCAACAACAACAGGCCTGGGGCGCTGACAACAGACCGTAGGGAATAATAGATCAGGTCATTGACCAGTACTTCCTTACTGAGATTGCATCCATATGAAATTTCTGCATTATTTATGATACTCGTTGAAACGCGGTACAAAAAGCAACAAAATGGCTTTATTTCCAATACTGGAATAAACAGCCCTTCACCTATCCCTTTTTTCAATTGCCCACCTGCTTTTTCAAGGACCAGTTTTTCTTCCAAATAATAGAAAAGGCTGTATTTGACAGGATAGTGTTTTTTTAGAGTCCGAATAGCTGTAGGATGGTTGCATTGCTGTAGGAAAATATACTTACACAGGTTAAAGAACGATTCTATTGAGTTGCCCGACTTGAAAAGGATATGATCCAGTTGTTTCCCGATCATTGATTCCAGTTCTTGAAGTACTGCCGAAATAAGCTGTTCCTTACTGAGGAAATGTTGATAAATTGTTTTCTTTGACAGGTGCCCCTTTTCTGCAATGTCATCCATCGTCACGTATTTAAATCCAAAACGAAGAAATAGTTTTGTTGCAATACTGATGATCTTGAGCCGTGCTGCTTCCATAGTTGAGATGATTTGGTGTCAATTCATGTTAATCCTTGATACGGTTAAACTGTAATGTTTTGACCATCCAATTGGGAAGTGATTTTTTTGGGTTCCTGCCTTTAAGGTTCATGTACCAACCCAGCTTTTCAATAACCGGTAGTTTATGGGTTTCCACAAATTCAATTGGAGTCCCATCCTGATCGGAAATGTATGAAAAATGGCCTGCTGTTGTTCCCATATCAAAACTATTGGCACTATCGACCGTAAAAGGGAATCCTTTTTCCTCACACTCAGTTTTTAAGTGGTCCATACCAATCAGGTCAAAGCACAGATGGATGTATCCAAGTTCACCCCAAATCCTGTCGCGAAATATCTTATCCGGGTCTCTTTCAAGCGGCTGGACAAGTTCAATTTGAGTCGGCCCCAATAATTTGGAAAAAGGACCTGTCCTGGAAGTATTGTGTTTCAGCAATACACGCCGGTATTTTTCATTGCCGCCCGGCAAGGCTGCAAAGTCCTGAAATTGGCCAGATACAAAATAGACGATTTGGTCATATTCCAAAATATCAGCATATACTTTCATGGCTTTTTCAATGTTTGATACACCGATAACCACGCCGGCAACCCCCCCAGTCAAGGATTTTTGTTTCATATAAAAATTTGGGTCTTCAACCACCTCAAAAATATTGTTATAAGGATCCTTTAGATAGTAATGTAAATTACCCTGTGGGTCTTCTGTGAGGTTCCCTAAAATAGTTAAGCCCATTTCCCGATGCCCTTCAAAAGCCTTTTTGACATTGTGGCACTTCATTTTGCAAATAAAAATTCCACAATCTCCCAGTTTTTCCTCAAACACAGGAGGTTTTGGCGCCTTTTGCGTGTGTTGCCAGATTTCGAAGCCGCCACCCCCTTCCATGTTCATGGCCAGTGCGGCATAGCGCTCACATTCTTGTCCATTGGTATAGTGTTTCATAAGTTTGGCTGTGGCTGTATCTTCAAACACGTTGATGTCCATGCCAAATACTTTTCGGTACCATTTCCAGGCTTCTTGCGCGTTTTTTACGCCAATCCCAACTTGTTGGATGCCACAAATATTCTTTTTCATATTGATCTTCGTTTTTTATGAATGTTAATTTTTGATTTTTGTCACTAATTTGTAGAAAAGGGCAGGGAATAACCGCCTGATATAGACCATGGCCAGCTCTGTCCGGCCAACCAGTATTTCTTTCTTGTTTTTCCGGATGGCTTTGACAATCTGCTTGGCACATTGATCAGCCGGCATTCCACGTGCCTGGCCTTCATCCATCTTGTTATAAGAAGTTCCGTTAGCGGTCAGTGCATTAACCGAGATATTGGTGTTGATACGTCCCGGAGAAACGATGGTCACTTTAATGTTGTCACTGGCCAGTTCAACCCGCAGTGATTCAAAAAAGCCCTGAACAGCATGTTTAGACGCCGAGTAGGCTGTTCGGGTGGGGAACCCGAACTTCCCAATGATACTGCTAATGACGACAATGTGTCCCGATTGACTTTTGACCATATGGGGTAAAACCATTTTGGTCAGCGCTACCGTGCTAAAAAAATTTAGTTCCATGATGCTTCGGTCATTTTCCAAAGGGGTTTCCTTGGCCATAGAGCGTTGACTGCGGCCGGCATTGTTCACTAGTATATCTATTCGTCCTGTTTTTCTTAATACAGCATCAACCACTTCCGATAGTTTTTCAAGCTTTAACAGGTCGGCGGGTTGAATCCAGCACTTCAAGGTACTTTGTAAACATTTGGTTTTCACCTTTTCCAGTCTTGCTCCATTTCTGGCAGTTAATACAACAAATGCCCCTTCTCTGGCAAAAGCATAGGCTAAAGCTTCCCCTATCCCGGAGGAGGCGCCTGTTATCCAAACAATTTTTTCTTTAATGTTTCCCATCGTATGTTTTTTACATTAAAACTCAGAAACTCATTTCTGTCCTGAAAAATATTCCGCTGTTATCTGTAAAGTCACGGTCCATATAGGTATTGCCGAGCTGATGTACATATTCGACCCGTAATACCTTAAAGATATTGGTCACTCCAATACCGATCTCTGCGTAAGGGTCTTTTGATTTGTTGCTGTAATAGCCGGGAAGGTCGAATACCCCCTTGTAGGAATCTGTTAATGTTCCATAGTGGCATTTGAGTGAAACAATCTCCCGTAGTTTCAGCTTCTTGACCAAGGGGACCCGGTTAAGAAGCACCCCGCCTCCATTTACATGAAGGTGTGTGTTGCTATATAAGTTATGGGCGAAAGCAGCAAAATGCAAAAGATTAAACCGGTCTTTGGAATAGCCCAGTGACATGGAGCCTACCGGCTGGTCCAGCAGGTCGTAAGGGGCACCTCCAAACAAATACCCGGCATTCACGATATAGTTCATAAAGAGTTGCCCTATAGTCAACCGTCCTTGGATGGAACCATGGAACTGGGAATACAGGCCTAGGTCATTAAGCCCCTGTCCGGGCAACAAGGTTTGTCCGACATCCCAGCTCAGATGGACCACAGGAATACGGTTTATATAATAGATCCGGTCGAAGAAAAACTTGTCATAGTGCTGTCCAAAGGCAAGCCGGAGATCCATCAATATCCCATAATTTTTGTAATTGCCATATTCCTTTTCACCGCGTATGAACCGTACATCCGGAGTGCTGGTATTGGATAACAGGTAGGGGGAGAATTCCAGGTGGTTTCCGTTTGGGGCATTGTATTCCAGCCTGAACTCGTACCTTTTTTCTTCTTTCAGGTACGGATTCTTTTCCCGGCCGGTAAACATAGCAATGAAATTACCGCTCCCTTTATTGTTGGGGTTGTTCTTTATGAAACGAAGGTACTTGTCCTGGGATACCGGTATATAATCATTGGAATAGCTGAGGCGCAGAATGAGCTTGTCTGTTAATTGTGGCTGATATACCACGTTCATTCCGTATTTGAGATCATTGTTTTTCGTCCCGTACCCCAGAAAACCGCCGATTGAAAAACGCTCAAACATCTGTTCGCTGGTCCTCAGGGGAATAGAGAAGCGTTGGCCTTCAATGCTGTTGGTGCTATATATATCAAACACCGGCCCGATATCTATTTTGCCCACATTAAAATAGCTTGTTAAGACCATGCCCCCGATCTTGTCAATGCCTTTAACTACTTTATGTTCTTTGAGTTTATCAACGCGGGAATAAGCATTTGCCTCCAGTTTGCCGGAAGCAAATTCAGGCTGGTTTTTCCAGGCAGCAGCACTTATATCATTTAGGCGGGGTGACGTGGAATACTGGATTGATTTATTGATCAGCCAGTTTCCTTTCGACACATTGTCCATCCGCTTCGAACTGTAATTCGATAGAGAATCTTTATTCAAGGTGACCGACAGGTTGACGCCTATGTTTTGCCCATCATAAAACCACCCCCCTCCGGGCTGCTTCTCATAGGTTATCCGTCCGCTAAAACCATTCACAAAATTAAGGTTGGCATGCCTGGAAATGAAGGCATCAATCGCAACCAATGCAAAACTTCCGTCTTCTATCGTAAAGTGGCCTGTAAATAAAGGATCGTATTTGTTTTTAGGGGCAAATGAAAAATGAAAATACCAGGTGCTGTCACTCAGGGTGCTGTCATTCAGGTACAAGTTGTAGTGCGACAGAGCCGAATTGTTCAGTGGTGAAATAAACCCCCGGTCCATGATCATGATCTGGTCTTTATAAAAGTCCATATCCACCACCACATTGTTGATGATCATACTTTCAAGGGTCTGGTTGATCCTGGGGAAAATGCCGTCTTTTTTATGATAGGCTATCCGGACGCTGTCATTGTTAACGTCCCGGCCCTGTTCGGAAAGATAGACCGGTGAAAAACGCAGGTGCTGATTATCTATCTCAACGGTAACCTCATCCACGTTGCCAAATGACCGGACGATCCTGGAGGTTGTGTCGACTGCCATATAAACGGTTGTTGTTTCCAGCGCTTTATAATCACCGACCCGGTATACCTGTTCGCTGTTTTCCTTTTTGTGCTTCTGTATCTCGTTAAACAAGACCTTTGCACGGGGTATTTCCGGTTTTACTGTAACTTCCCCAAGGGTTTTGACATCCTGCTGAAGCAGGATGTCAAA
Source organism: Sunxiuqinia sp. (assembly GCF_055140945.1). NCBI lineage: Bacteria > Pseudomonadati > Bacteroidota > Bacteroidia > Marinilabiliales > Prolixibacteraceae > Sunxiuqinia > Sunxiuqinia sp. Next base: position 28,942 of record NZ_JBSQYS010000008.1, on the reverse strand, counting down.
CTCATTGTCAGCGTACATGTCGATTGGTATTTCCTGAGGGACATAACCGACAGAGGATACACAAAGCGTATCGTTTGATGGCGACAGGATGGTAAAACGGCCGTGTATATCGGTCATAGTTCCCTGTAACGTTTCCTTTAGCCAAACGTTGGCAAAAGGGGCAGGCTCCCTGTTTTCCCCGTCTACCACAGTCCCCGATACTTTCTGTGCAAACGTAACGGAACCCGTGCCCAGCATCAATATCAATATGACAGTAAGCCTGTATAGCATGGTGATATAAAATGATTTTATGGCTATTGTTTTTTTCTCATGAGCCAGTAAAGGCCTTTGACACCGATCCTGATGTCGTCGAGCCACAGCAATACAAATATTTTTTCGATATAGGCAACCACTCCCCAACCCACAGCCAGATAGTACATCCAGGGATAAAACCCGAAGACAAACAATACGAAAAAGAATATACCCTGGATATATCCGGCAGAAACAGCTGTATACAAGTGCAATCCCGGAATTTTACCAAACCGGTAAAACGCAATGATATAGCTTAAGATAAACATGGTCAGGAATAAGTATAAAAGCCATGCATGGGGTGCTATTTCATTCCATTTGAAAAGAAACAAGCCCAGCAAGGCCATGGCATAGGTGAAAATATCGGCCAGGTTATCAAGTGCTGCCCCAAAATTTGTTTGAAGTTTAAAAAACCGGGCGATGTTGCCATCAAGCACGTCGCTAACCAAGCTTATGCACAACAGAACCACAAACCAGTCCTCGCGTCCGGTAAGCGCCATAAACAAAATGACCGGGAAAGCGAGAAGACGGTAAAGACTGAGTAGGTTGGGGACGTTTAAAACATTTTCCCCTTTGATAATTATTTTTTTCATGTTTTCATTTTTTCATGAAGAATATTGATCTTATCTTACGATATATGTTAAGGATAGAAATAAATCTGCTAGTCCACTCAATAATAGCAACAATCTGTTTTGGTTTGCTTCTTGCAAGCAAGGTCAGCAATAAAATATTTAAGCATTCTAAAAATTGTATCCTCAGTGACATCGTTGTCGCTTACCGGAAAAATCATATCCCTTTTTTTTGTATCGAATAATATATCCGAATCTGTATAATTTCCCGTAAATGACATGCCAGCTGCAATTATTCTTTCTATGGCATTCATTTCTTTGCTGTCAAGATATTTGACAGGGATGAGGTTTGTTGGCAGTAACCTGTTGATGCTATTTATGATATGGCTGTTCTTGATGGGGTTTTTAGCAGTGAAGTTTATTATTTCAGGGACCTTGTCCGTCGCTGCAATTCTTATCAGGCCGTCGATGACGGTATTTATCGGAATGAGGTTTTGTGTAGAATTTGGATCCACACATACCTTGATCGTCCTGTCAGGATACCTATAGGCTAAGCTATAAACCCTTTTGGCAAAATCAAAAATACCATAATCCGTTTTTGTTGCCCCCGATTGACTGTTCCCAACCACCTGGGATAATCTTATGATGTGCCCGTTGATGCGGTTGTCCCCGATATATTTTTTCACCACATTCTCAGCAAACCTTTTCGATTGTTCGTAATAATTTCTAAACATGGAGATATCTTCGTTGTCGTAAAATTTTTCTTCGAATAAACCGGAAAACCTGCCACAGGAGTATGCAGTGCCTATCAGGAAAAAGCGCGAATTGCTTTTCGCATATTTCAAATAAACTTTTATTGCGTTTTCTACTCCTTCTACATTTGTTTTAAATATTTCATCCTTCGATTTTAAATCGTATTTCAAACTGGCTGCAAAGTGGAAATAATCCACATCTTCATTGAAAATATCTTTCAGGTGCCCTTCCGGCATAGAGAAATCCCTATCGCACAATGAATAACTATAAACCTTCAGGTTATCAGGCTTTATATATTCGTTTCCGTTAATATCGGACAATGCTTCTTTCATCCGTTCTTCTGCAGAAAATTTGTGACGTTCTCTCACCAATGAAATAACTTCATAATTCCGTCCAAGTAATTCACTAATAAAATTAGAAGCTACATAGCCATTGCCTCCATTAATAATTATTCTTTTCATTGTGTTGTATCTTTATTGTATTCTATTTAGAAATTATATTCGATGGTTTATTTCTTCATCTTTAATTTGGGTTTAAGCTAATATCTACCATCATAGCATCAATACCAATACCAGTACCGCACACAATGGGATGCTCAGGTTATCCAATCCGCGCCAGCTAACCAGTTCTGCCAGGGTGCTTGCAACTGCCACTGCCAAAGCCAGCCAGAAAGTTTTCAGGTCAAACGCTGCGCGATGAAAATAAAGGGCGATGATGCTGATCACAAAGCTGGTGACCAAAAATGCCCCTGAACCAAGCCATGTTTTTTTCAATTGATAACCAAAAATCTTAATCCGTCCATTATAATTTGTGATGTTAGTTCCCAACAGTGCTGCCATTGGGTCACAAACAGCAAGTATTAACATGGGCAGGATGTAGATAAATTTATTTTCAAGCAAGAATGAAATAAGAAATGTGACATAAATGGAAAGCGGAAGCAGGTAACTGCCTATTGTTTTCCGTTCAATATCATGAATCGATCCAAGCTGTTTGTTGCGTTGTGTGATGAACAAGGCCGCGAAAAACATTAGGGCCAACACCAAAATATACCAGTGTGACGGAAATATGTAGGGAAATGGCACCACCGCCAAGGTAGCCGTAAAATGGGCAAACTTGCGGGTTATTTCCCCTTTTACACTGAGCCGTCTATAATTTAATTCGTTAAATGCCAGTAAAAGAATAATGCCAACTAAATAAGCAAATGAAAGTATAATGATATTACCCATGTTTATTTTTTTATAGTTTCATTGAAAATTAAAAAACATACACCCATAAAGCCGTCCATGCCCCTCCGGCAATTAGGCTATCGAAGCGGTCCAGAAAGCCGCCATGACCGGGAATTAAATTGCTGAAATCCTTTACGTTGTATTTTCTCTTGTATAATGAAGCCGCTAAATCCCCGCTAAAAGCAAAGACAACTACGCCTATTGACATAAACAATGATTGCAAAGCGTCCCCTTCGTATAGGCCACTAAGGAATAAACTACTCCCGGCTGCTACGGCCGCGCCTCCGACAAAACCGCCAACTGTTTTTTCAGGGCTTATGTTAGAAAACAGTTTTGTCTTTCCCCAAAGCTGGCCGGTAATTTGGCTGAAACTGTCGAAAATGGACAGGATCAAAAATGAAAAAAGGATCAACTCTTTTTTTAATCCGCTAAACAGGATAAAGCCGGAAGAAAGAAGTATAAAGACAAACAGGGAAAAAACGAAAAAGCTTTTTTGTTTATAGCCGCCAAGCCTGAACAGTCTAAACAATTCGAAGGATCCCATACAAATAATGCCTGCCGCCAGATGACGAAATACAACAGGATCAATGATAATGCTAAAGAATACGATGTTTATAATCAGAAAATAAACAATAAACTTCCTATAGCTTTCCCATGCTGTCTGTAGGTCTTTTTTCCGGTTAATAAAATAAAAACCAACTCCCCCTGATAAAAAATAAAGGAGGATGATGTAGTAGATTGTACGGATCATGTTCTGTCATTTAAGGTTGTCTGCTGTTAGCCAATGATCATTGAAACACCAATTATAAAGATGGCCAGGGCGTATAAATACTTGATTTTATTCTCTGATTGGTCGGTTTTTAGCTTTGATAAGATTTGAGGGCCCAACAATGAACCGATGAGCGAACCTGCCGTTAAAAAAGCGACCAATGTAAGATCGGCCTTTCCAACTAAAAAGTGGGCGCTTGCAGCAAAGATTGTGTTTGCCAGGACAATTATTAATGAAGTGCCCATTACCAGTTTGAAAGGTATATTCATCGAAAACAGCCCCGCTAAAACAGGGGCTGTTCCACTTGTGCCGAATGTGCCGGTAATGATGCCTGCAAGCAGCCCGAACAATGACCCCTTTGTTATTTTTGCCATTCCGGAATTATTTTGCTGTTTTGCACCACCTCTACCTGCACGCGTTTTCCGCCAGGTACTGAAAGCGATATTAAGCGCAATAAATACTGAATAGGCACCAAAACTAACCTTTAGCTGGCTGGTACTAATGCGGTTGATGATGCCCGCGCCAATAAATGCACCCGCAATGCCTGCAAGGGCAAAAACTGCGGCTGTACGAAAATCAATGTTGTTCTTACGGTAATGCCCCAGTGAACCAACAAAACAAACAGGCAGTGTTGCTACCAATGATGTCGTTACTGCCGTTGGTGCCGGAATGCCTATCAAAAGGGTAAGTACGGGAAGAAAGAAAAAACCTCCGCCGCCACCCAATATGGAGCCAAACAGCCCGATGATTAAGCCTGCTAAAGGCAGCAAAAAATAGATCGGTTCTACTTGTGAATGATATATCATGGTCATCTATTTGTTCAAAATACGTTCTAAATAAATTGTTGCCAACGGATGTTTAAGCGCTGCGTGCTCAAGGACGCCATCCTTGTATTCATATTCATTGGTTGTGTGGTTTTTTTCGTTTGTCATGGTATAGATATGATCAGCAATGCACTTCATATTGCTTTTTTCCCCTGTTCTTTCTTTGTACATCGACGAAACTTGGCTGGGTTCGTTAAAGTAAAGCAGGCTGCCACTATAGCATATATTGTCATGGATCAGAGTGGAGTCTCCATCCTTTACCAAGAGATATGAACCGCCCTGTTTTTTTAACAGTGCGTCGGAATTGACCTTTCCGTCTTTGATAGCTTGTACATGCGACTCGCACAAACTTCCATTGCGGTGTAACGTTTCCTGGATATAATTTATCCTGTAGGTGAAAATAATTTTTACCTTGACACTGGTGACTGCTTTTATGCTTATCTCTTCCTTGGCGGTTTTTTGGGTTACCAGAAACTCTCCGATGTTCATTCCCATAACACGGATACGATATTTGGCTGTACGTTCTGTTGGCCAGACAGAAACAGGCGCCAGAAAAAAGAAAACGGCCAGGAGTCCCCAAATAAGCTTCGTGTGCTTCATTATAAAAATTTATCCTGTTTTAACGTTTTGGACAACCATCAGGTTTTGTGTTATGCTTTTCATAACTAATTTATTTTAATGTCCTTGTACTGGGGAACTATTATTCCATCATATGGTGGACGATAGCCTACGTGTCCGTAGGCTACTGTCCACTGGTCTGGTGGGTTACTGTCCACTGGTCTGGTGGGCTGCTACCCACTGGTATGGTGGGTTACTACCCACTGGTACGGTAGGCTACTACCCACCGGGACGGGAACAAAAGGACTAAACGGTCAACCTGTCTTTCAACAGGCCTTTTTTCATCGTTTTATTTCCTTTGGGCAGCATACGCAGCTCCACGGTATATTCCCCGGGAACAAGCTCCGAAGGGACCACAAACACCACCTCTGAATTACTCATGGTAATGACTTTGTTTACCCGGGTGGCCATGCCATTGGCAGCGATGAAAAAAATACCCTGATCCTGGTCCTCCGGGTTAAACTTAAGTCGTAACCCCTGCAATATGGCCGTCCCACTTGGGGTGATGGTTTCATTAACTGCATCGGAAACAACGTCTTCGAAACTTCCCAGTACAGGGTTGCTGGTTACCGGCTCTACTTTTTCAATTTTTATGTCCTTTGCAGTCTGGTTGTAATATTTACCAAACTTGACATTAAATTTGACCTGGTGCCTCGAAGGGTCAAACAAGTCATTTTTATCCCGAAATACGCCTTGGATAACAGGCCGGGCATTGATAAATTCCGTGTTGATCCCGTAACCTTGTTTCAGAAAATACTCATGTGTTTCAATAAACTCCAGATAGTTCGCCTTTGCTTCGGCTGTTGTGATCCCTGACCCTTTGCGGGTCATGTACTCAAAAATTTCATTCTCTGTTACCGATTCATACCCGGTTATCTGGGCACGGCAGTCGTTAGGATCTTCTGTAACCAGATTGTCAATTAAATAATACTTGATTTTCATAATGAATTAATTTTATGGTTTATATATAACTAAAAAGAAAACTGTATCGAAACCAACATCAGAAAACGGTCATGTCCGGACTTGTTCCCGGTCAATCTCCACACTCCGTCAAGCCGTATGACCTTTAAAATATTTTCAATTCCCGCGGATACCTCCCCGTATGATTTTCCGTTTAACGGCTTCATTTCTTGAGGGAAAAGTAATTGGTTATGGCCGGAGAGGTCAATATCCCCTGTAAGCCATTTGCCACCAATTACCTCACGCCATTTTAATTTGCGCAACAGGGGGGTTTTGTTAAAGAAATATCCCTGAAAATGATGTTCGGCCGCAACGCCAACATATCGGTCGCTGACAAACTCCTGGTAATTCATCAGGTTGAAAGCATATTTATCCAACGAGTATGTTTCATTTCCTTCGTGTATTTTAACCAGCGGGAAGGGGAGGTCCCCCCATATCCTTCCCGTCTGTATGAACACGGTCGAATAGCCGATCGGGTGAAGCGGCAACTTGTCGTAAATATCGGCCTCCAGTTTCAGGTAATTGTAGTTGCCCGATAAAAATCCTTTTATACCAGCGCTGGTATTGATATTCATAATAGGGAGCGTGCTTCCCAAGCTGGCTTTTTCGAATGTTCCCGTAACCGTGCGCTCTTTTGGCGACAGCCGTGTATTGAATACAATTTCTGTATTCCGGATCGCGTTAACCGGGTTCATCTGCCGGTCGAAGAAAGGAACATAGGGGCCGCTTTTTATTTCGCTGGTTTCGAGCTTTAACCGGTTAGACCATGCAACAGACCATTCTTTTCTGATTTCAAACCGGAAACGGTTCACCATGTTTAGTTTGGACAAGGGGTCTTTGCTCAACACCGTCATTAAAATATTGTCTTCCATAAAAGCATTTCCGCTTCGTCCAAGCAGTTCGTAATCGTGTTGATATTGCGTGGCGATTGAAAAGAGTTTGTCTTTCTGGAAATAATATTCTGCCCCTGTGCTGAATTTGAAACTGTCATCTTTTAACCCATAGGCCAGGTACCCGTTCAGGCGCAGGTTGGGACTGAATTTTTGAGTTGTCCTTCCTCCAAAGCGAAAGCGGTTGCCTTCAATTTCGTTATAACTGTACATGTAGTAATATGGGCCGATTTCAAACAAGCCAATATCTTTATAACCAAAGAAAAACATATGGATATAGTCGAAGGCCGTTTTTATAACCGGGACGTTCTTCAACGAATCGACCATCTCATAAATCGCCATTTCCCTGTCGTTTAGGTTAAAGGGCCTGATGCTGTCCCAAAATTGTTCGCCATTTGCAAAAGCATTGGGCGAAACACTAACTTCTTTTTGGTTTTTCCTGATTTTCACTATTTTGGAGGGGAATTGAAAATCTTTGTACTTGGTTGATTTTCGTCCCATTAAACCGGCCATTTTCCCTTTTTTGTTTGTTTGGAGGTTTAAATCGGCCCAAATCGATTCGTTGTCCGGAATGTACCGGCCGTCTTTTAACCGGTATTCTTTTTCAAAAACCAAATCCTGTACGAAGTTGATGTTGGCATTTTCTGATAATCTCATTTCAATACGTTTCAGCGCATAGCTTGACGAAGAAATCCAGAATTTTCCCTTAAATACAGGCTCCTGCTTTTGTTTCGGGAAGAACGACAATTCGTAAATTTTTTCTCCGTCAACCCAGGCGCTGTCGCGCAAAAAGTAACGGTAATATGAAAGCCCCTGGTCGTGCAATGGTGAGATAAGGGCGGCATCGGCCATGTTGATAAAGTTGCTGTAGGGATTTACGTTGGTATAAAGTTTTCCTGTAAATTCTGACACCATGTTGGTTTGCATACCGGAGGTTTTGTTGGCTGTAATATATTCATAGTCGCCGCCGTCTTTGATATGATAAAAGTCAGATACTGTTTCGGTTATAAATACAGGCAAAAAGGTTTTTCCGTCTGTTTCGAGGGTATCCATGTAATCGAAAACAAATCCAACCTGGTCCCAGAATTTGTTGGTTTTATCCGGTTTCTTCAGGTTTTTTAGGTCGATTTCCAACTTGCTGTACAAGCTGCTTCGCCAATCGGGGAAAAAAGCAGGGTCGTTATCCTTTTTGTGGATGCTGATCTCCTGCATGATCCTGTGGGCAGGATTTACACCCGGGGTGACTTCGATTTCTGCAATAGGAATCACCTCTTCTGATAATTCGATGTTTAAAACAGGCGATCCGAGGGTGTCGGCCATGATAAACCGCTTGCTATAGCCCACAGCCGATACCTGCAACACCCTGGCCGTATCATTTACCTGAAGCGAATAATAGCCGTTGATATTGGAAGTTGTTCCAACCGTGGTGTTCACAAAAACAATGTTCGCATAAGGAATTGGTTCGCCTGTAGCCCGGTCGCTGATCTTTCCCGAAATCGTAGGCTCCTGCCCAGATCCTTTTGCCGGAGCAAGTAGTGTAAAAAGAAGAACATAATATCTTATAAAAAAACATTGTTTCATAGGTCATTCAAAATTCTAAAGTTGCCTCTTCTCTGTATCTTTCTTCCAAATATGTTAGCAAGTCGTTAAAACCAATATCCCAAGTTTGCCGAGAAAGCCGGTTCTTCGCTTAAATCGGAATAGCCTATTCCGATATCCACCGGGCCAATCATTGTTTTCATCGAATATTTTATGCCACCGCCATATCCCGGGTTTGCTTCGGTCCAGTCAGCAGGAGAGTTTCCCTGCTGCAGCATATTGAATAGGAGTGAAATATATTGGGATTTGGAAAGCTTTAACCGGAGGCCCAGCAGCCCGATGGCCGAATAACGGTCGGCCACAATAACCGGGGGCAGCCCGTAAAAGGGAAGGTGATAACTAAAATATTGTGAGTAGGAATCTCCTCCAATGAACGTAGCTTTTGCCATCAGATAATCGGAACTAAGCAATGCACGGCCATATAGATTAAATAAAAGGGCCGTGTTGCGCCACAGTGGAATTACATTTTTCATGTTTAAAAGAAGGGCTGGACTCACCTTTTCGTTCTTAAAATCAATATCCAGAGAAAACTCAGCGTAGAGGTTTGTTCCTTTCGTGGGGAAATAAAAATCGTCCATGTTGTCCAGTGAAAGGTACGCGTAAACATCGGTGTTAAACCGATCTACTTTTGTAGCCGAAACATCAGGCAAGCTGCTGCTCTTAGCAAAAACATCGCCGCTAAAATATTCCTCCTGAAGGCCAAGCCCGAAATTATACTGTTTTAGAAAAGACTGGTACAGGTATATTGATCCTGAAGCGTAAAACAAATCTGCATTGACAATTTTGGTGCCTCTTTCGTAGATGTCGTAATTCTGATACTTGCCCCTGATTTCTGCTCCCAGCGCGGGGAAGCCATTCTTATTTGTCTCAGCCATCACTCCAAATCCCGGATTGGCCGATAGTTCAGCACTGGCAGAATAAAATCCGATAATATTCGAGTAATTTTTTCGGGTTACGTTTAAAAGCAAGGCTGCCGCGTCGGTTGTATTGACACTGAAGCCAATATTCATGGAATACTCTTTTTCGGTCGTAATATTCAGCTCCAGGGTTTTTCCACCATCTGCATGATCATTGAGCATGAAATAAATCTTTTCAAAGCCCCCGTGCCCATAAATCCGGTCAATCGCGCTTTTTATTTCCTCGTAGGAATAGCTGCCTGGAACGGGCAAATCGAGTTTTTTCAGAAGAAATGCCTCGTTCAAATGATTGGCCCCTGTCAATTTAATGTCGTTAATCTCCCATATTTCGGGCGCGATAAATGCCCTTGATTTGTTCCTGATTTCTAACTGGTATTTTTCTTTCAGTTCATTCAGTTGGTCCCGTACCAGCCCGGCCGCTTCTTCCCCGCGCAGGACCAGGGTGTCTGCAGCTTCACCCGTAAAGCTCGAAACGGAGTAGCCAGTAATATCGGGCCGGATGGTCAAATCGCAAAGGCCGCTATTGGCAGCGCCTTTTTCCATTCCCAGGAAATTGACCATCTGACCAACGATCTCGCCCATCGACTTGATTTCTTTCCGGGTATAAAAACCACCCCTGATATCGACACCGATAATAATATCGGCCCCCATTTCTTTCGCCACGTCGGTAGGGAAATTATTTACAATTCCTCCGTCAACAAGGATCATCCCATCTCTTTGGGACGGCCCAAAAACCCCGGGGATGGCCATGCTTGAGAACATGGCCGAAGGTAAAAAGCCATTCTTCATCACCACTTCCTCCCCGGTTTCAAGGTTTGCCGCCACGCAGGCAAACGAAATGGGCAATTTTGTAAAATCGGCATCTACGGGAACATTTCCTGCCAACCCGCAAAACAGGTTCATCACATTTTGTCCTTTGATGACCCCCAGGGGAAGGCTTAATTTTTTGTTATCGCCATACGGGAGTGAAAACAGGTACCGCTGACGGAGCTCCTTATCATTTTCTGACAAGTATAGGCGGGAAACACCGTCCGACAAAATGGCTTCCCAATCTTGCTTTTCAATAATTTCGTGGATCTCATCGGCCCGATATCCGATTGAATAGAAGCCTCCAATCAAGCTGCCGATACTGGTGCCTACGATGATGTCGATGGGAATTCCTTCTTCCTCCAAAACTTTCAGCACACCGATATGGGCAAAGCCTTTGGCCCCACCGCCGCTCAAAACGACTGCAACTTTAGGATAAGGAACTTGGCAAGGGGCGGATTGGCTCCGGTTCACAATTCTTCCCGAAATGTTTGTTTTGTGCGCAAATACGGTGGCCTGACTGATAAAACTAAGGCAAATAGTCAGGGTTATTATTATTGTTAAGTGTTTCATGCCAGCAGTTGTCAACGTTTAAAAAATCTACTAAACCTTTAATATCTTCCTCAGAGTTAATTAAATACTCATCTCCAAGCTTCAGTGAATAGATGTGGTGAAAAAGCAGGGAAACCTTTTGTGCATTCGGACTGGTAAGCTCATATAGGGCCTCAGTATAAATATTGTCCCGTTGTTTGCAGATGCTTTTCATATGATGTCAGTATAATAGAATAATTCCACCTGTGAATTACTCATGGTAATGATTTTGCTTACCCGGGTGGCCGTGCTATTGGCCGCAATGAAAAAAATACCCTGATCCATCTTCATTCCTCTCCTTCTTCGGGCATATATAAATTGCCGGTAACGTTTTCCCATCGTGTTTTTAATACCTCAAAGTTGGCAACAGTTTGTATCAACCGGGCTTTTGCCTCTACCCATTTGGCTTGTGAGCTTAATAACTCAGTTGTGGTATTCAAACCAACATCAAAACTGGCACGGGTTTCGTCCAAACTTTCCCTGGCTTCTTCCATATTTTTTTCAGCCAGACTGATTGATTCGTAAGCTTCCTCAACCTGTATTTTAACCTGCATCACTTCAAGGTTTATCAAATCACTTGTATTCTCCAAATCTGTTTCCGCCCGCTGTATTTTTAATTGTGCGGCACGCATTTTCTTTCTACCCTGTCCCCACTGAAAAACAGGGATTGACACCTGCGCTGCCAATATGGGCTGAAAATTACTGTCTTCGTACAAGTCTCTTACCCAAAAACTTGTGTATTGCGCACTTACTCCAACTGTTGGAAGATAATCGGCACGCGTAATTTTTGCGTCAAGTTCGTCGAGTTCTTTTTGTTTCTCCAGGATTTTCAATTCATTCCTTTTGTTGCTGGCCTGGGTTATTCCGTTTCCAAAATTTATCAGTTCGACATCCGCACCTACATTATGACTGACTTTGATATCGGTATCCAGTGGTTGTCCTAAAATCTGGTTCAAATACATTTTAGCTACTTTCAATCCGTTGTTAGCTTTCAACAAATTTAATTCAGCCTCATTTTTCTGAACCGTCACTTTTAGCTTTTCACTGGCAGGTTGTAACCCGACTTCATACATAGCGGACATTTGATCTTCCAATTCGGTTAACATCTTAATATATTCATCTGCGATCAAAATATTTTCTTCAACCGTTGCCACCTGCCAAAATGCTTTGTCTGTTTTTTCAATTATCTCCGAATATTTCAGGTTCAGGGATAAATTGGCTATTTCAACACCTGCATCGGCTTGCTGGTTGGAATACCTGATTTTTCCGCCTGCGTAAACCGGCTGGGTCACTTCCAAACCTCCGTTTATCAATGTAAGGCTGTTTATATCGATAGTCGTTCCGGGCTTCCATACATTACTCGTTCCGGAGAAATTGCCGGCTATGGCATCTTCTTCACTGTCGGCAGTTTGCAGGAAATAACCGGGCATACTTATCGGGTCCATATTGGGCCGGTGCATTAACGACGATGAAAAGCCAAATTTTGGCAAATGGGCCGTTCTTGCAACTTCCTGGTTTACCTGTGCCTCCTTGTTTTGTAAAGCGGCTGCTTTTAATTCCTTGTTAAATTGAACAGCTTGCTGGCGACATTCTTCCAGGGTCATTACTTTTTGCCCGGTCGCATGATTGGATGTGATTGCAGAAACAAATAGGATGACTGTGCTTATTATTATTATCGATTTCATTTTCTTCTTTCTAAAATGGTATTTATCACTTTTTCTGACCGGCATAATTTGCTATTATTTATTATTTTCAGATTTTTCCAAACTACGTCCGTCAACCTGATACAATACGGTATATAAAACAGGAACAACAACCAGTGTTATGATAGAACCAACCGCCAGGCCAAACATAATTACAACTGCCGTAGAATTAAACATAGAATCTCCAAGCAGGGGCGCCATTCCGAGAATTGTTGTCAGAGAAGCCATCATTACCGGGCGCAAACGCGACAATGCAGAATCTATTGTAGCGGTCAGGCGATCTTTCCCTTCCCTGATATTTTGGTTTATTTCATCGAGCAGCACCACGGCATTTTTAATCATCATTCCAATAAGACCAAGAGCGCCAATAATGCCTGCAAATGTTAAGAATGTTCCTGTTGTTACAAGCCCCAGAACAACGCCGATAAAAGCAGAGGGAACAATAAGGAATATGATAACCGGTTGTTTCAGGTTATTAAATAAACCAATAATTATGATGGCCATTAAGCCCACAGCCAATGGTAAAAACGTAAACAATGCCTGGTTGGCTTCACCTGACTGGGCGGTAGCGCCTTCCCAATTCATTTTGTAACCATCCGGTAATTCTATCGCTTCAACCTTTTGCTGGAATTTGGCCTGAACTTCAGCCGCCGTGTGCCCTTTTACTGTGTTACATTGCGCTCTAATCGAACGTTGGTTATTCAAACGGTTTACAAGTTCATAATCCCATTTAACTTTTAATGTATCGGCTATTTGCGACAACGGGACACTTCCTTTGCTGTTCTGTCCCCAAACCGGGACACTCATTAGTTGCTCCAAGTTGTCGCCCAATTTGATGTCGGTACGCAATACAATCGGCAGCATCCTGTCTCCCTGGTAAACCGCCCCGATGGGCATTCCGTTAGTCGCTACGAGAATTGAATTGCCCATATCAGAGCGGGTCAATCCAAGCGGTTGCGCTTTTTCTACAGAATATTCCGGAACAATCTTTTTTGTCTGGTTTTTCCAGTTATCGGTAACCTCAGTTGCCGTTGGCTCGTCTAAAAAGATTTTCTTAGCCTGGGTTGCCAAATCTTTCAGCACAGCCGGGTCGGGACCTGTAAATTGGGCTTCAATATCGGCATCGGAGAAAGCAGCGCCATATTCCAACACCCTGAAAAAGGCATCGGGATAATTATTGTTCAAATACTTTTGAATTTCGGGAATTATCCCGTTAACCCTGTCCGTAGTTTCGGTTTCAACAATAAAATCGGCATAATTGGAACCGCCTGTAGGCATGTGCCGCAAAAGCAAATAACGGGCTGCCGGCCGGCCGGCTGAGGCCGTTACCGATTTGACGCCATCCATTTTTAAAATATCTTGCTGGATTTGCTGAACATCTTTTTCCACCGTTTTTATATCTGATCCCTGTGGAAGGTAATATTCAATATAAAACTGGTCGTAATCAATTTTCGACATAAAGTCGACTTTCACAAAACGGAATGACCAGAATGCAAAAACCAAAACCACAAATGATATTGCTGTAAATATTAATTTGTGACGTATTCCCCATTTCAGAAATCCCTCAAAACCCCGGTAAAACTTATTGTTATAAGCTACTGCATGTTCTCCTTTCGGACGTTCTTTGCGATAAAAATATTTTGCATTGAAGGGAGTTTGTATCATCGCAAATATCCAACTTAACGAAAGAGAAATAATCAACACGGTAAATAAGGATGACAAAAATTCGCCGGCTGCATTTGGCGACATTCTTAGCGGCAAGAAAGCCAAGACGGCAACAGCTGTGGCTCCGAGCAAAGGCAGCGCTGTTTTTTTCGCTGTGTGTATAAACGCCTTGTTTCGGTCCATCCCCGATTTTAAATCAACCAAGATGCCGTCGGCCACAACAATGGCATTATCTACCAACATTCCCATTGCAAGAATAATTGCGGCTAACGAAACGCGGTGTAAAGGCAATCCAATGGCCAGCATCACAATTAAGGTCCCCATAATCGTAAAAACCAAACCACTGGAAATCAGCAACCCCGAACGCAGCCCCATGGCAAACATCAGCACAACAATTACAATACCGACCGACATTGCCAGGTTCAACATAAAATTACTAACGGCCTTGTCAACACGATCAGGTTGGTAGTAAACCCGGTTAATCTCAATTCCCGCCGGAAGTTCTTTTTGTAGTTCAGTTATTTTTTCATCCAAGCGTTCGCCCAGTTTTACAACGTTAATTCCACTTTCGTTTGAAAGGCCAAGTGTTAAACCAGGTTTATCGTTATAATATAAGGCTTCATTTTTTGGCTCCAGATACGCCCTTTTTACAGCAGCAATGTCTCCTAAACGGAAGTTTCCCCCATCAGGAACCTGAATTAACAAGTTTTCTATTTCTTCTACACTTGTTATTTTTTGTCCAACCCCTACCCGGACAGATTCTTTGCCAACATCAACCGAACCGGGATTAATAATCGCGGTTTCATTTTGAATAGCTGCTGCGATTAACATCGGGTTCACACTTAATCCAGCCAGTTTTTCAGAAGAAAAAACAATATCAATCGTTTGGGTATGCTCTCCAAAAACCTGCGACCGCCGGACGCCGTCAACCCCTAACAATTCACGTTCAACGTATTCTGTATATTTTATCAGTTCTTCGTGACTATATTTATCTGCTGTTACGGCATACAAAATACCATAAACGTCTGCAAAGTCGTCATTTACAATTGGCTCCATGGCCCCCGAAGGCAACGAACCTTTTGCATCATTTACTTTTCGGCGAAGGTGGTCCCAAAGCTGGGGCAGCCGAGGGGTTTTTACTGTTGGTTGAATATTAACCGTAATGATTGACAAACCGGGACGCGAAACAGAAGTAATATCATCGACATTCTCCAATTTCTGAATGGCTTTTTCCAAAACATCGGTAACTTCAAGTTCCACTTCGTGCGCTGTAGCCCCGGGATAAACCGTTACTACCGTAGCCGCTTTAATTGGGATTTCAGCATCCTCCAGCTTCCCGATTTTGTTATAGGCAATAATTCCCCCAAACAATACTGCAAACAGTATCGTTGAGATCATTGCTTTTTGATTTAACAGCTTTTCGAACATTACAACAGCCCTCCAATGTTAGTTACAGAAGGCTTTGATAGCGGCTCTACTTCTTGTCCTTCAACCAGATAATGGACCCCCGCAGTAACAACCTGGTCGCCGTTAGTTATTCCCGATACGATATTTACCCGTCCGTTTGCACCGTCCAATGAAATTTTCACCTGGCGTTTTTCAACTTTACTTGTTGAAGGATTATAAAGCCACACGTATGTATTTGTTTTTTCATGAAAAATAGCTGTGGAAGCAACCGATAGCTGGTTTTCTTCCGACTGGTTATAAACCGTTACTCCCGCCGTCATTCCGGGAGCTACTTTCAAATCGTCTTTATTTTCAAACAAAAATTTAACTTCGTATAAACCGTCCTCCATCGTTTTCTCGCTTACGCTCAGCAACTGTATTGGAAGTTGTTTTATTCCGGCATTGGCAACATTCAAAAGGCTTTTTTTATTACTTCTCACGCTGTTTAACTGGCTTTCTGAAATGGGCACAACAACCTCCAAATGCGAATTGTCGATAATCGAAACGATTGGCGTACCTGCACCAACCGTTTGATAGTTTTCTACGAATTTCTCGTAGATGTATCCCGAAAAAGGAGCTTTCAATTTTGTATCACGCAACTGGTTTTGGGCATTTTCATAAGATGTTTTTGCCATCAGGTATCCCGATTTTATCTTTTCAAAAGTATTCTCCGGAATTTTCTTCTGCTCCACCAACTGTTTGTACCTATTATACTCTCCTTCTGCCTGCTCAAACTGGGCTTTGCTTGTTTCCACCTGAAGTTGGTAATCGCGATCATCAATCCCGGCAATCACTTGCCCTGCATGAACATAATCACCTTGTTTTACATTCAATTTTTCCAATGGGCCTCCTACACGGAAAGAAAGTGAGGTTAAACTTTTTTCCTTGATCTTCCCGTTAAGGGTCATTGTGCTTTGAATAATGTCACCTGTAATTGTTTCTACTTTAACCTTTTTGATTGTTTCGGCCCGGGGCAGGTCCTTTGTGGAATCTTTACAGCCTGACGATACGAAAATTACAACTGTAAGAAAGAGAAAAATGTTTTTGAATTTCATGTTTCGATATTTTGAATGGTTTGTATGCTTTTGTTTTTTTAATGGCTCAAAAATTTGATAGAACTTACTCCTTGGAATCAATAAGATGTCAGTATAATAGAATAATGCTCAGGTTGTCTTCGTCGCCGTAGAAGAAGATTTTATTTTCGCGGGCAAGCCAGCCTAAAGCCATCCTCACCGCCGATCCCCTTAGCATCAAATCTCTTTTGATGTCTGCCAGGGTGCTTTCTCCATTTTTGTCCAAGTACTGCCAGATCCGTCCGGCAGTATTACCGATGTCTGCTTTTATCATGGATTCATTGCTTATTGTTTCTGATCAAAAGTGCCCCTGCAACCATTGGCTTGGTGGATTTTACAGCAGGGGCTTGATTGTTTCCGGTTTTCAAAATTTTTCTATGCCCAATGAGCAAGCGAGTGTTTGCATCATCAATTTTTTTCAGTCAAAAATGACTGCAAACAAATCTCGTCCCTTCAGGTGTAAAATGACCTGATTATTATATACCATCCACCCCAAGGCAAGGCATGCGTCCTGCTCCTGAAGCTCTAATTGTTCTTCAATCTCGCGAAGTGAAGCTTCTCCCTTCCGGTCCAGGTATTCCCATATCTTCTTGGTATTGGCGCTTATTTGGAATTTAATCATGATAATAATGTTTTATCGTTTTAGTTATTTCAGGTCTTATTTCGTAGTCACATTGGCAGCAAGTATTTCTTTCATTGACAATGGCTTTCCCGGTTTTGGCACCTCCTTCTGACTGATGCAAAGCTACTTTCTTGATCGCATGACTGTATTCTATGGCATGCTTTAGCAGTCTGTTCAGGGAGTAGCTTTCCTGGCTTTTCCCGTTTATGGGAGCCAGGAAGAGCCCTGCTGTCAGTAAAGTCAATAATTGCCTCATTTTTCCTTTTATTCAGTTAGTTTCATAAGTTCGGAATAGACCGAACCGTAATGATAAAAAAATAATTGCCTTTGTGGTTTTTCAAAGTCTGTATAGATCGGAATAAAATAGAACTTCAACTGTAAAAAATTAGTTGACCTTCGTGTTTTCCTCCTGAAATTGATCCAGATGATTGACTAAAAACTTCATGCTTTTAAGAATATTCTTTAGGAAAACTGAATTCCGGGAGTTGGGATCTTTTTTCAGTTCAATGATTTTATTGATGATTGCAATGCTTTGATTTATTTTCCGTTCTATTTCACTGACCAAATCATCCATGTCTCCAGATTTAAACCGAAAATAGCGTTTTCTGTCCCCCGGATAAGTGATATGTTCAATTACTCCGCGTAATTCCAGGTTTTTCAGCGCATTACTGGCCGTACTTTTGCTGATCTTCATTTCTGCAACAATCTCGTCGAAAGTATATTCTTCTTTGTCCAGTACCATCAGTAATCCCAATATACGCCCCGTTACCGGTTGATACCCTTCTTTTTCGTGTTGCCTCCCGATGAGCTCAATCAGCTCTTTCTGTTTTTGTATTCTCTCTGATTCTTCCATTTTATTTCTAATTGGTGGGTGCAAATATAAGTAAGTTTTTTTAGTTCGCAACAATCCGAACAGAATTTGATGTTTTTCTCTAATTAACAATCTTGAGCCGTGCTGTTTCGATCGCTGCATCAGTGGACTGTAGTTCATTGCATCCTCGGGCTGTCGTCCACGCATTTCAATAAACTCCTGATAGTTCGCCTTTGCTTCGGCTGTTGTGATCCCGGATCCTTTGCGGGTCATATACTCAAAAATTTCACTCTCTGTTACCGCTTCATACCCGGTTCCCTGGGCACAACAGTCGTCAGCATCTTCCGTCATCGGATTGTCCATTAAATAATACTTGATTTTCATACTGCATTAATTTTATGGTTTATAATTAGAAAGAGATGTCAGTACAATAGAATGACACTCCAGTTATCTTCGTCTCCATAGAAGAAAATCTTGTTTTCGCGGGCAAGCCACCCTAAAGCCATTCTTATCTCCGATCCTTTTAGCTGTAGATCTTTTTTGATGTCAGCCAGGGTACTTTCCCCATTTTTGTCCAGGTATCGCCAGATCCGTCCGGCAGTATTACCGATATCTGCTTTTATCATGACTTCATTGTTTTGTTTAATAAACCTGTTGCGCAATGGCCTGTTTGTAATAACCCTGTCGGATTTGATAGGTGCTTTTGGCATCGACCAATCCATCCTGGGCCTCCTGAAAAATAGCCTGAGCTTCGAGTAAGTCAGACGTTGAGAGGATCCCGGCCTCGTAATTGTCGGTGATTACCTGGAGGTGTTCGCGGGCCTGTTCGGCCAGCGATTCGGCCACACTGATCTGTTGGTAGCTCTCGGTCAGTTCTTTGTAGGCCCTCTCCATTTGCAACTTCATTAATTCCGATTTCTCGTCCAGGTTGTTTCTGGCCACATCAATTTTAATTTCATGCTCCTTTAACTTATGCGAACCTCCCCACCAGTCGGAGATCGGGATGGACAAGGTTGCAAATGCAATTCCGTAGGTATTTTGCTCATCGGCAAAATCCATGTATTGACCTTGTACGCCTACGGCTAGTTGCGGTAAAAACTCGCCGCGGGCCAGGCGTTTTTGCAAGATCCCTGCATCGACGGCCTTGTTCAGCAGTTGGTATTCACTTCGGTTTGTGAGGGCTGTTGCAGGCGGCAGGTACAACATTTCGGGCACGACAGTGCTAAAGGCCGTATCCTGTAAGCAGATATTCTCCGAATAGTCCAACCCAATGTGTTGGCACAAGGCCATTTTTACCAGCGATATCCCATTTTCCAATTTCAGCTCGTCGGCTTTTGTTTCATTTATTTTGAGTTGAATCTTCAGCAAATCGCTTTTTTGAGTCAAGCCGGCGTCGAATGAAACCTGAACGTCTTTTAATAAGCTGTTAAGAAGGGCCTTATAGCTCTCCAATGTGCTTCTTTTTGCCTGCAACGAAACCAGCGACCAATAGAATTCTTCGGTTTTCACCACAACATCGCGGGTACTGAGGTTCAGCGTTTCTTCGCTCACTTCTTTGCCCAGTGTGGCAAGTTTATAACCCGAGCGGATACGGCCACCTGCATAAACCGGTTGTGTGGCAGTAAGCATTCCCACATTCATATAATCCAGTGCTTTTAATTCCAGTCCCGGAACATAGGCGTATTGCGTGGCCGAGGACAAATTTTCCAGGTTGCCGTCATACACCGGCAAATTCATTTCCGGGGTTTTGATGTCAATCAAATAATCGTTGGCTTGAAATGCAATCGCCTGGGCATTCACTTTAGGAAAGAAATTGGTGAAAGCATTCTTTTCAATTTCTTCCGACTCATTGATCTTCATCCGGGCTTCCTTTAACCGCTTATTATTCTCGATGGCATAAACCTTACACGAATCGAGCGTTAACAGTTGAGCCGATACAGGCAAGGCTCCCAGTCCCGCGATCAACATAAGCAAAATATATCGTTTCATTTTTGTTTTCATTTTGAATAGATTAAATGGAGGCAAGTTCTTCTTTGTTAGGTCCGCTGCCCGAAACTTTCCAATACAGTACCGGGAGGACCGTCAGTGTAAGCACCATGCCCACGATCAGTCCAAAGCAGATCACTGCCCCCAACGGCCCCCACAGCGGCGATCGGCTGACAATCATGGGTACAACACCCATTGCCGCCGCCATGGCCGTTAGAAAGATGGGCCGCATCCGGCGTTTCCCCGCGGCTATGGCTGCCTCCTTGTAAGTATGGCCTTCGTGAGTTACCAAGTGCATGGCGTAATCGACCAGGATGATACCGTTACGGACAACAATGCCTGCCAATCCCATAACGCCGATGAAAGAAGTCATCCCAAAAGGGTAGCCGGTAAGTTTCAAACCCAGGGCGGCACCCAAGATACTCATCAGCATGGTTGACATGATCAGCAAGGCCCGCCGGGTTGTTTTAAACTGGATAATTAGAATGAAGAAAATAATTAAGATGCTAGTCGCCAGAGAGTAGCTGAGCGGAATCATGTTTTCGATGGATGCTTCATCGTCACCCCCATATTCCAGCCAAAGGCCAGCGGGCAAGTTCAATTTATCAATTTTGGGTTCTATCGCCTTAAGGACTGTTGAAGGGATGTAACCGCGTTGAACATCAGCTTTTACGGTAATGGTACGCACGCCGTTCCGCCGGGCAATGCGTCCTTCGGTCCATTCGGGTTGCAGGGAGGCAATTGAACGGAGTGGCAGTGATTCCATCGTCAAGGGAGACGACACGTAATGATTTTCCAGGTCATCGATATTGTCACGCTGGTCTTCCGCTTTCAACAGAACTACGCTTACCGGGTAGTCGCCTTCCCAAATGGTTGTTACGGGAAGGCCATCCAGCGACGTCATTAATGATGCAGCAACCAGTGTTTTGGCGTATCCAAGCTGTGAGGCCTTATTCCGGTCAAGCTGAATGCTGATTCCCTGCCGCATTTCGCCCCAGTCGTTTTGTACTAAGGTAATGCCGGGACTGGCTTTGAGGATTTGTTCCACTTCTTCGGCCGTTTGCTTCAAATCAGCCAAGCTGTCGCCTGAAATACGTACTTCAATCGGAGCATCAAAATCTTCCAGGGCCAGTTGCTTCCATTTGATGTCCGCTTCGGGAAAGATATGGCTGTATTTTTCGGAATATTCGTGCAATATTTCAATGGTTGCTTCATTCGAAACCGTGTTGACCATTAATTGTCCAAAATTTTTGGCCGGCATGTGCGGAGCATACAAATCGTTGAAGCGGGGGGAGCCTGTACCTACAAAACCAGCAACATTGGTTACACGTTCATCTTGTAAAAGCAACTTTTCCAAACTGTCAACCACTGCTTCTGTCTTTTTTAGAGAAGATCCTTCGGGCAAATAGATCTCAACCGGAAACTGGCTACGTTCCATGGCCGGAAATAGTTTTTGGTCCACGCTCATAAAGATCAAAACTCCTAAAATGACCGACAAAGCTCCTAATGCCAGTGTTGTTTTAGCATTTCTGAAAGTCCAGTCCAGCATGGAATCATAAGTATTCTGAACCCGGTCGAGAAAACTTTTTTTATCATTTCCGCTTTCTGACTGTTGTTTGTGCAATCCGTTTTTGATGAACACGTAACACATGAACGGCACGAGAAAAATTGCCACAATCATGGAAACTCCCAAAGCAATGCCAATGGTTAGCGGAAAGGTGCCAATGAAATCGCCGCCCATTCCAGCCAGAAAAAGCATCATGGGAAAGAAAGCCACAATAATAGCGGCTGTGGCCGACAGTACCGGGATGAACAATTCGGTCGCTGCTTTCCAAGCAGCATCCCAAGGTCTTTCATGTTGGTCGAGCTTTTCAATGTGGCTGTCGATCACCACAATAGCATTATCGACCACCATCCCAAGCACCACGATCAAGCCAGCCAGCGACACAATATGTAGTTGAATGCCTACCAGTTGCATAATACCGAGTGTGATCAATACTGATACCGGAATGGTGGCACCAGCCA
This sequence comes from Sunxiuqinia sp., assembly GCF_055140945.1. Lineage (NCBI taxonomy): Bacteria > Pseudomonadati > Bacteroidota > Bacteroidia > Marinilabiliales > Prolixibacteraceae > Sunxiuqinia > Sunxiuqinia sp. The sequence continues at coordinate 6,800 of NZ_JBSQYS010000008.1, read as the reverse complement.
CTGCAGCAACGCGGAAAGGCAATAAAATCATGGTGACTATAATCACAGCCAGGATAGCCATGAGAAATTCAACCATAAAATGTGAAATGGAATGATCGACCACGTCAGGCAGATCGGAAATAATGTTGATTTTTACGTCATTGGCTGTTTGATCGGTGAATTTTGCCAATGTTTCCTTCACATCGTTGCCGAATTGGACAATGTTGTTGCCTTTTTGCATTTCGAGCGAAAGCAGCAAGGCGTTGTTACCATTGTTGCGGATATAGCTGTCCGGGTCTTCATACTTCCGTTCAACATAGGCAATGTCTTTTATCCTGACTATATTTCCTGTCGGATCAGTATAAATGATCTGGTTTAGCAGATCGTCTTCCGACTCAAAACGTGGAGGCAAATGAACCGGAAGAACCAATTGTCCGTTATCCAATTCGCCCGAATAAATCAGCGATTCCTGGATTTTAAACGAGGCAAAGATTGTGGTAGGATCCACATTGTATTCATTTAGTTTTTCCTGCCTAAGGCGCACGTAAATCTTTTCATGCTGCGTTCCATACCGTTTTATTTTCGAAACGGAACTGATCTTCCGGATATCAGACTCCAAATCTTTCAACACTTCTTCCAGTTCGCGGTACGACTTCTTTTCCGACGACATGGTAATCAGCAGGGCCGAAGTGTCGCCAAAATCGTTGCTTCCAACCAGGGCAAGCACCCCGGTTGGCAGCTGCATTTTCATTTCTTCCAATCCATGCCGCAACTTCGACCAAAACTGGTCGGCATTCCGCACATCGTCGTTCAATTCCACAAAAATCGTCATCATGCCTTGGCTGGAACTGGACTGGGTCTTTTTTTTGTTGACTTCTTCGTAACCGAAAATGTAGTTCTCAACGGCTGTTGTCAGTTGTTCTTCCACCTCAAGCGAAGTAGCGCCAGGGTAAATTCCCACAACAACTCCTTTCCTGATGGTAAACTCAGGGTATTCGCGGCGGGGCATATTTTTTAGTGCAAAGATTCCGAGAACCATCATGCACAGTACAAATGCCAGGATAATCTGCCGGTATTTCATGGCAGCTTCCACCAAATTTATTTTTTTCATCGTGTTTCCATTTAAAAAGGATAGCCCAAACAACTCGAAGTGCGTAAGAGGAATCGGGGACTCAGGGATTGTTGTTTGGCGCTGTCCTTTTATATTGTTAGTTGAATTTGATCATCGAATTGTCGGATAACTTGTGCTGCCCTTCAACTACAAACCACTCACCCGGACTAAGTCCGGCCATAATACAAAGTTGGTTGTTGATGATTCCTGAAGTTTCGATTGTCTGCCGCTTTGCCCGCTTGGATTGTTTGTCAACAACAAACAGGTAGTTGCCATTTTGCGCGTCTTTCATAACCGATTGCATGGGTACCAGCAAACCCGGCGTACTCCCCTCAACCGGCATTTCGATTTCGCATACCATCCCGGGCCTGAGGGTCATGTCATGATTCAGGATTTTCAGTTTTACTTCGAAGGTCTTTGAAATCTGGTTGGCTACCACCCCAACTTTATCGATGACAGCTTTATATTCCTGGCCGTTCAAAGCCGAAAAGCGCACGGTGGCAATTTGTCCTTTTTGTATTTTATTGATTTCTGTGTCAGGCACCGAAATGCGTACCTGGATATCATCGGCCGAAATCAGTTTAAAAGCACCTACTCCAGGCATCACATTGACTCCCTCTTCAATGTTCCTGACGCTGATCACCCCGTCTTCGGGCGCCATGACCATGCAATTTTTCAAAGCTTCCTTTGCAATATTTGCTGAAGAGTTGGCTTGTTCAAGCTTGGCCTTCACTTCTTCCCATTTTATTTCTGGCAAACTGCCATTGTCGTACACGGTTTTCAGCCGGTTATAAGCATCTTGTGCCTGTCTCTGCATCGATAAAGTCGCATCGTACGAACTTTGTACCGAAGTTTTGTCCAGCTCAGCCAGCACTTGCCCTTTGCGAACCTGGCTTCCTTCATCAACATAGATGCGGGCTACTTTCCCGGGTAACTGAAAGCTTAACGGGATGGTCAGGGCAGGCTCCGATATGCCGCTATATTTAAGCATAGCCCTGTCGCTTTGTATTTTTGCCTCAATAACTTTCACAGGGATTGCAGTTTCCTGACTTTCCTTGGCGTTTTCTGCTTGCTCATTCTGTGAGCAACTCGCAACCAGCAATCCAATCGTTAAAATAAGAATCTGTTTTTTCATTGTTACATATTTGTTCGTTCGAAATACTATATTAGGTTTTTAGTCGATTTTTGACATAAAAAAATGCCTAACCCAAATCATCATTTCATATATTAAAGTCCTTCCAATTCTAGTCATTAAAACTATAGTGGTATTTTAGTCGACATTTGATAAAAAATTAACAAAATATTTTAGGGGTGACCAGGTTTACAATCCGGATCATCTTCTCTTCATTGTAAAAGCCGTCCTTCTCAATTCCATACTGAACAAGGCCATAAAACGAGGCCAGAAGCATTTCTGCCAGCCAAGGAATATCCTCTTTAGCAGTTTCCTTAAATTCACCGGAATCAAAACCGTCCTCCAGAATACAAACAATATAAGCCTGCTCGAACTCCATCATTTTTAGAAAGTGCTTTCTCGCAACTTCCTTAGAGCTACTTTCTTGCTTCAATACCCGGTAAATGTTCACTTTATTAATGGCTTCCTTATGAAATTCGAGGATGTAGGTATTAAGTTTGGCAATCATGCCTTCATGTTCTTCCACCTTGTTCTTGACATGCCTTCTCAGATTGAACATTTCCATTTGGATCACCTCGTCAAAGACTTCTTCCTTGCTTTTGAAATAATGGTAAAGGGTACTTTTGGCTTTCCCGCAAGCTGCTGCTATCTCGTCCATCGTGGTTTTCTTTAACCCGTACTGCTGGAATAATAGTTGTGCCTGAACTAAAATTTCATCCTTTATAATCTCATCTTTCTCCATTCTGAATACTATTTATCGACCAAATTAGTTTTTCGGTAGCGAAACTAGGGAAAAATATTGATAGGTTCCAAATTTTTTCTTTGAAAAAACCTATTTCAATCAAATTGTTAACACTCCAAATACATACTTGCTTGATACGAACGGTAATTTCTTGTATGGCAGAGAAAAACTCATATTGGAGAAGATGGTAGAGTTAAAAAATATTAACAGTATTCTTCATAAAACAGTATTCTCCGGTAACAAAAGACAAAATGGATGCCCCTTTTTGGTTCCACAGGTTAGCCATAATCTATTATTAGTTTTCACTTTGAATTTGCACATAAATTAAGTAGACTCCACTTCGCCCAGTCGGAGCATTGCATTTCTGCTCAAGGGACTCCGAATGTGAGAATTCAAAATGCTAATAGCCCAATCATACGTCCATATCTTTTTTTTTCGACCTCAGTGCCTCCCTGAGCGAAGTGATAATCATCTTCTCCGCATCTAAAGAAGATTTTTGAAGTGTTTGCCTCAGCCGCTCACATTTTTCCTAGATATACTAGTTCTTCTTGCTTTCCAAATGGTGGGACTTTGATTTTAACAGTCCTGATTTTTGCAACCGATAGTGATACATTTGCCATTCCTTTCATTAACGGGACTAAAAGCTCTTCTTTAAAGTTATTTAAGTAGTAATAAAGATATTTGGCAGATATTTCCGACTTCTCTTTTGGTAAAGCTGCGGCTAGAATTGAACCTAACGCAAATTTTCCAGATTGATAGTATACTCTTTTAGTGATGCATGACCATGACCACTGGAAGAAACCAAAGGAATACAGACTGCTTCGGCATCAAACTGAAAAGATTTGTGGAAACCTCTCTCTTCAGCTGTTGTCACTAATGGGTAAACACCATCAATTGCTGTTTTGATTCCTGTATTTCCTTTAATAACATCACATAATTGCCCAATAGTCTTACATTGATACTCCTCAAATTTAGTAAAGGAATTGTCGATGTTTTGAATGTCCGAATGAATATTTTCTAATTCCGTTTTAAGATTTTCCCCGGTCGCAGTTCTGTCATGAAATAGAAAACCATCGCCATTACTGCTAAAAACGCAGGGGATGTGAAGAATTCTTCCATAATTCAACGCTTGCTGCATGCCTGCCCTTACCGAGTGCTTGTTATCCTTTGCTTCAATGATTGCAATTGGAATATTGGGGTTGTAATAGAGGATATAGTTTGCATGTTTTTGGGCTTCCCGGGCTGTCAACTTTCCACGCACGTAAATTTTACCGTCTGTAAAAGTGACTTCTTCACGAATTTGGATCAGTTTGTTCCAACCGGCTTTTTCAATGGCCGGTGAAATGAATTTTGTACAGATATCCCTTTCCGACAGGCTTTTTTTATCCATCAGTGTTGAATTGGTTTTTGCCAAGCTATATGTATGGATTTTATTGTACAGTTAAATGGAGATAGCCAATATAATCATCTTTTTGAAATGGATGTTGAACATTACAACCAAAATTCCCGCTAGTGAAATTAATACCTCTTCCCTTTTTTCGACTTCAACTTCCGTTTTTTGATCCTGTCTTTTTTATTTTCCAAAAAATACAATTGCAGGGTAATTTCTTTCAGAATCACAGACTTTAAGACACTTATTGATAAATCCAGCGTTTCTTTTCGGGAAATCTTAGTTGAATGAGACTCTTTCTCAGACAAAGAAAACCTCGGCCGCTCCTCAAAATCTCCCATCCTAACTGGATGCCGGATTGGATTTCCATTCTCATCCGTCACAAAAACCAAATGTCCCCTCCCTGCTTTCCTGATTTCCACCTGAAATAACCCTAATGCCTGATCATACATTTCTTTGTTGGTGATAAATTCCATCCGGTTCAATTGTCCAAATAAACTTTCCAGATTTTGCTTCAGGTTCTTGCTGGAACCGGAAAACCGATAGTTTAATTTTTCCGCAGTATCGTCCTTTAGAAGCTGGTGTTTTTCTTCCAGTTCTTTAATGAACCGCTGTGTCTTTTCCTTTTCATAGCTGTCTTTGATCTTTTTGCCAGTATCACTATTGATCCGGGTGGAAACAATATGAAAATGAATCCTCTCCAAATCAGCATGTTTATAGACAAAGTAAGGTTGGTTTCCGTATCCCAGGTGGTTCATCAGGTTATCGATCTCAGTCCGGATCCCGGCATCACCCAGCCGGACCAAATCGCCAACCGTCGGGTTTACGGATAGATGCAGCCCAGGCTTTCGAACCCGCGTATTTTGCTCTTCAATCTCCTTAAAAATCCGGTACCGGTCGTTTTTGTCTCCCAGAAACGGGTTGACAACCGGCATATTCTGACAGTGATAAAAACTGGCTTTGTGCCGCTCAACTTTACGCTCATTGTAAAACAAAGCGTTTTTTGTGCTGCAGGCCTGGTGGATTTTAATAACCATGATCTTCCGATTTTTAGGGTGGGCAACGAATCAACGCAGGTATTTTTGAAGCAAAATCAAACAGTTTCGCATCATCTCAAAAGCCTGTTTCAAAAGCTGTCGGTCACTGTCACTGATTCGGTAACCGGCAAACGAATTCATGCACTTGGAAAGTTGGTTCAGGTTGACCCCGATCTTGTTGAGCTCATAATCCAGGCCTTTAAGTTTATTGCTGGCCTTGTCATCAAGTACTATCATTTTCCTTTTGGATTCGTCAAATATTTTGAACCTCAGAAAATCACTTGTGCACCCATACTTTCCCCTTTTGACCAAGGAATCCAACCGGATCTTTTCTTCTTTGGTCATCAGAAAACGAACAACGATCGTCCGTTTCTCTTTATCAAGTAATCTGGGTCGCATGGATCAATTTGCTGCTAACTTTTTGCTTTTTGAGAGGGGAATGCATGATGCCTTTGGGGAATGTCTCCCGACAGCGTCGGGACCAAGATGAAAGGTATTTATGGCCATAAATACACAACTTGCATTCCCCTCTTTAAACCAGCTATTCCTCATTGCTTTTTTCTTATTCACCTTGCTCAAACGGGGTAAAAAGAAAGGGAACCCGATATGCGGATTTCCCTCTCTAATTGGAAACGAGACCTGACTAAACTAACTCACTCTTTTCCTGGATCCGGCTTTCTTTTCGGTTTTTGCTTCCTGCTTTTGGTCCTCTGATTTCTCCATCTTTTCCTGTTTAAAATTGGAAAAGCTGATGTTCCTGCCGGCAGCATCTACCTGGAGCGTGGCTCCAAACTTTTTGTCGTTTTTCCCCATCATGCCGTCTACTGTCACTTTCTGGCCGGCAGCCAGCTTGTCTTTTTGCTCGCTGGTCAGGCTGACGCCTTTGATCTTGTCCGGGATCTGGATATACCTTGCTTTCAGGGCAATCAACTCGTTGGTTTTGCCGTCAATTCCCAGGTAGTAGGTGTCCTTCTGCCCGTTTTTGCTGGTCAGCTCCACGGTCTTGCCCAGGTTTTTGTCATTGAGCAGCGCCCCTTTTTCTTCCTTGGTGAACTTGTGTCCCAGGTATTCATCGGGGATATAAAGCCGCTGAATGGGGTGTACCTTGACGTCGACTTTCCCATCCTGATCTTGTTGCAAGCGGATCTTGGCGGGGATCTTATAATCCTGGTCATTAATCCGGGCGTTGATTGTGTAGAGCTTTTCTGAGCGGAAACCGTTCAAAAAATCGGTTAGTTCGCGTTTTTCCATCCGGTCCACAAAACTGCGGTTGATACCGGCTTTTTCCAGTTTGTCAAAGGGGATGTCTTCCACCTTCATGCGTGTGTTTTGTTCCATAATTACTAATTTTTAAAGGGTTATTAATCAACTTCGAAAACGTGTTTCTCCCTTCGGTTCTGTTCTACCAG